>CAZYLG010000011.1:0-33013 GCA_964648565.1 uncultured Thermoplasmatales archaeon | reverse complement strand
AAAAAATGGAATATTGAATTTAATCCAATGGAACGGTATTCTAAGAAGCAGTTGCAATGGATTACAGTTGGTTTGATGTTTGGTTCTTGTTTTCTTGGTGTTTTATCTTATCAGTTGAATGATGGTTTTACGTTAAGTATTGGTTGGTTGATGGCGTTTATTTCAGGTCAGTTTTATTTTATTTGTGTGAATTGGGATGATTTAGAAAAGAGTGAGTGAGAGAAATGGAAAAGATATATTGTAAAAATTGTGGAAGGCAGTTAGCAATTGGATGGACCTATTGTTTTGATTGCAGAAAACATTGAAGTGTTGAGGTGGTTAGTCTTGTATTTCCCAGGTTTTTTCTGTTCTTTTTTGTAGTCGTCCTTGTTTTTTGAGTTTTCTAAGCCCGATGTTGAGTTCGCCTTTTCGTAGTCCCGTTTTTTGTTTGAGGTTGTAGTAGGTGATGTAGCGGGTGCTGGAGTGATGACGGATGGTGTATGTGATAATTTGTATTATTTTTTTTGTGTTCATGGTGATCAGTTTTGTTTGTTGTTTGAGTGGGGTGTAATCAGTGTTTTGGATGCAGATGGTGATGATGTAGGTGAGGATGGTCCATTGGATTATTTTGTAGGTGAAGTAGATGGGTTCGGTGAGGAAGAGGTCTACGTTCATAAGTATTCCAAAAAAGTGGTGTTGTCACCCTTAGAGTTTCATGTATGAGAATTTTTATAAGTCATCGTTTATTTTTATAGTGGTTGTTTCTCTGTGTTTTTAGCCATTTCAATACCAATTTACATATTTTTTTGGTCATTGCAATATCAATATGTTTATGTTGCATTGGATTTCAAAATAAAAATTAAATATGTTGCAATCACTAAAGTTTGATGGTGTAATAACATTGAAAAAAGCAATAACTGCAATGGTAACAAAAGAACAATATGATAAAATACAAAAAATCAAGAATAAAACTGGAAACTCTCAGAATTCTATTATTAGAAGTGCCTTGGAAGAATATTTCATATCTGTCTTTTTTAATTTAAAATGAATCGCCAGTTTTTTGTGTTTTTCCGCTCCGTTGGATCATGAGTTCAGTGGTTTCTTTGTGTTTTCGTCCAATGATTTGTTTGAATTTGGTTCCACGAAGTTGATATAATGTTTTTTTCTGGCCATTAGTAACTTCGACGATGTTTGGTCCATTGTCTTTGATGCGTATTTCTTTGTCACCATCATTGGTGTATATTCTTATTCGTTTCATAATCTATTTTTTCAACTCCTTTTTTTAAAAAAAAGTTTGTGCATGCCTTTGCATAATTAGATAACTTTTATATTGTATTGATATAATTTTTAATATTATGACGAAAAGAATATGCATTAATTTAGATGAGGAAACTTTTGAAATGTTAAAAAACCAATCTGATGAGTACCATATGAGTAGATCTTCTTTGATTAGATTTCTTTTGGTAAGAAATGACAACAAGCCAATCAGTATAAATTATTAAAAAATGGAACTTTTTGGATTTTGAGTTCTTATGATATTGATCACTGAATTCTAAATCAAAAATTTTTCAATAAACTCTCTCTACAAGCATGAAAAAAACTAATCCTATGACATTTTTAAAAACTTTTAAAAAAATTTCATATGGAGAAAACAGGTTTTTTAAAAACTTTTAAAAAATGTCGGATTTACCTTTTTTTATAAATCATATGCAAATCCCGAACATAACCATATGAAACACCAAATGTTTTTGCAATTTCTTTAAGATTAGCCGTGCCATCATCAAACGCTCTCATAATTAATTCTTTTTTACTAATCTTATCAATAGGTTTTTTTTCAGTTAATTTTGTTTCCTCAATCAGTTCACGAATAACTTCTTCACCCCGGCCTTTATCCATGATTTCAATACTATCCTCAATTTCACTTAACCGATCCAAAGCTTCCTTCAAATTAATATCAATACTGAAACCAGTTGGAAATTTTCCATCACAAGGATAATGAGACAAAGGAACAAAAAAACTTCGTGCCGTTGGAAAATCAATATATTTCTTCCCTGTGTTATCATTCTTAATCTCCCGTTTCACACCAATATCAAGTTTCCGTTTCGTCCAACTATACTTCCGCATTTGAAGTTGATAATCACAATCCTTATCTCGAAGATTCGGTGGGACATCCCCCTCAACTTGAGCGAGAAGTACGAAACATGATTCAAAATGCCGGATGATCTTATTTAAATCCTTAATCGTATTGGTTTCCTTACTTGTGGCCCGGCTGCTACTTGCATGAATCCCTGCTTCATCCAAGAACACTGCTTTACCACCACTCGTACTATTCACAATACCAAGAAGTGTATCACTTAATTTACTCGCAATATGGATCTCCGGTGGTTTCGTTCGATACACATGACCGTTTAATTTCGTCAACTTTTTCTTTTCAATCGCAAGCTCAATGTTTTCTTTTTTAAAAAAATGAACATTCGTCCAGATTTCATAACCAAGATTCACCAGTGTTTCCATGAAAACCGCTGCAGCATTCGTTTTACCACTTCCCTTACTCCCAACCATGAGAAGTGTTTTGTCCTCATCGAAAATATTAAGTAATGCTTCCTTTGGCATCATACTTGCGGATTCCACCATTCAATGTTTTCATCTTCTTTTTTCTTCTCAAGTTTATCAGCACTACTAATCCGCCCTGTCGCCGGGAAGCTCTCCAGCCATTCAGTGAATGCAGGAAGTCCCATTTTAATCCAGATCCAATGCCAAACAGAATCCTCATCAAGGTTTATATTATCCTGGTATTGAATGTAAACGTATGCTAATAGTTTCACTTGGGTATCTGTGTCATCATAGGTTTTATCACCAACTTGTTTTTTAAATCGAAGGCTGCCAAGAATACGCCATGCCCATTTAAACGCTATTTTTCCAAGATCATTTCCTTGTTCATCAAATTTTTGTTCTTCAGGAAATAATACTTTTAATGTTTCTTTGGTGAATGCATTGCAGCTATCTTGCATTGCACTTCTTAAGATAACACCGACTTTTTCACTATCTGTCCTATTCCACCCATGGTAACTATATGACATAATTTATTCATCTACCTTCTTTTGCATTCCTTGCACAATGATTTTATCTAATGTTTCATCGAAACTTGGTTTATAACTTCTAATGATTTCATGTTTACTTAGGATTTCAAAGATTTCATCATCAACTTCACTCATTTCAGCAGTAAGTTGCTCATATTGAATATTTTTTAAATGTTCTAATGTATTTTCAAACTGGTTTTCAAACGCAGTGAAATCACCTATTTCCTGTAATTTGAATTTATAAAAATAAAAACGATCTTTTCCACCGTAATCTTCACGGTCATAATTACTTTCTATAATCTTTGGATGTTTCTTCAATGCATGAACTGCTTTTTGATACACGTTGTTAATTGATATGTCACCATTTTTTGGAAGAAGTTCCTTTCCAATACGAATACGGGTACGAGTCAATAAAAAATCCTGGTATGCATTATCTGGGATGATACTTAATGCTTCACTATATTTCGATCGGAGGTCTTTCCCATGGATACGAAGGATCTCTATTTTTTTCCGATGGTATTCAATATCCTCGTCTTCGCCATTTTTGTTTTCTTGGTTTTGATTCTGGTTCTTCGGAATGTTGCTTCAACTCCTTTAATAATTGTTCATACATTTCCAAGTCTTCAGGTAACAAAAAATCTTTTGGGATGAGAATCGGGTTTTCACGACCAATATTTAAAAGAGTGCGTTCTCCTTCTTCATATTCAAAAACATATTCATTTTTATTACCATTTGTTTTAAATCTGACTCCTTCTTCTGGATAATACCGACCGATAGGATTATAAAACGGGTAATACAACCCGTTCTTTTTTCCATTTTCATCATTCTTTTTTTCAGTCATACTATCGTTTAATCCTCATCAGTTTTCTTTAATCTGCCTTCAGCGATGACAATATCATTTTCATGTGCTTTCTTCCCTCGGCTGAGTTCTTCGTATGCTTTGATTAACCGTTGTTTCATCACGTTTGCTTCATGATTCGATGCAGCGGCTTCATCTTCGAGACTAATGTTTTTTTCTGTACTTGTCTGATTTAATGGACTGGTTAACCCGAAATATATCGGTGTTTTTTCATCGACTCGATGTGGATATTCTCGTTCAAGTAAATCTTTTATTTTCGGGCTGAGATCATGAATGTTTTTTCTTATCATCGTGGCGAAACTCAAATATTCATTATGTAACCTTCCTTCGAACATACTCGGAAAGATAAACACAGGGTCTTCTTTTTTTCCGGGTTCAGGAATCCACCAGTTGACTTCGATGCCACCAGTGAATGCAAAAGTCATACGGATAGTGCGTTCAACAATTGATTCTTTGTCTTGTTCTTGTTTATTAATATATTTCCGGCCCCAAGGGATCCGATGCATGTCTTGATGACGGATGCTGAAATGCCCGATGCTGCTGATAAGTTGCGTGGTTTGCCCTCGGGCTATTGGTCCAAGTGTTTCAAAGAACGCCCAGAGGAGGAGGAGAGGAGATCCCAATACCCAGATGGGTGGTAAAGCAATTGGTTCCCCTCCGATGAGCAAGCCACCTATTAATAACAGAATTGTAGCGACGATAAATAATAAGTAACGGTCTTTTCGTGTGATATGCATAATTTTTTTCAGTCCTTTTTCTTCTGTTTTTTATTCTTGTTTTTTTCGTTGATGATGTCGTCTACTCTTCCACTTATTGTTTGATATTTTGTTTCTAGTGTCTCGATTTTTTTACTGTGTTGTTGTATATCCCGGGTATGTAGTTCTGTGAGTGTTTCGCAACTATCAATACGTTTTTCTAATTGTGTTATCTCTGGTTTTATTCTTGTTTTTTGTGTGTGTTCATCAATACGTTGATGTGGTTCATTTAATGGTTTAATGGTTTCTTTTTCTGGTGTTTTGTTCCGATGAAGAATAGTGTCAACCCATTGTTTTCCTTTACTGATGATGTTGTCAATGAAGTATTGTTGTTCTCCATAGTTTGTATCTCGTTCGATAGCGGTAAGACTTGGTTTTGGTCTGCTTTGTGTGTATAAGTAATAAGCGATTATTACGAAAAGAATAAAGACACCAATCACGCTCCATATTGCAGTGTTCATCGTGTTCTCCGCGTTTTGTTTCTCCATCAGATAATCCCCGTATAATCCTCCATTACTAAACTCTAGTTCATCCCGTAAAAACGAACGATACACTGCGCTTTCACTTTCGTAGTCACCATAAAGTTTTCCGATAACGGTTTCATAGTTTGCTTTGTAATGACTCGCGTTTGCACTATAATTCATACTCTGATTTTCTACTCGTTGTATCTCTTGTTTTAACGTAGTGAGCTCCGTTGTTTTATTTTGTGTTTCAGTGAGTAACGTATCATAATCGTTTTCAAGGTTGGTAAGGGATTGTTGCGTTGTATTTAATTGATCCCAGGTTTCAACGTATAATGTTTGATACTGACTGGCATTGGTTTCCAATGTGTTTATTTGTTGTTGCAACGCGATCTGTGGGTCTTCAGGGAGGGTGAGGTTAGTGTAATCTATGTTTAGGGTGTACAGTCGACCTTGGTTTCCTTGGTAAACGATCGTTCGAGAGGTGCTTTTATCAAAGTAATATGGTGGTTCTATGAGAGGTGTTTGAAAAACTAGGGTGGTTTCATTTAGCGTTGGATTATAGTAGTTGCTGATGATGGTGATACATGTATTAGGGAGGTTATCGGTACTGATCAAGGTGAGGGTGAGTTTACTATTGCTGTTGGTAAGGGTGATGGTTTTGGTTGCGGGTGTATCCGGGTTGTAGGTGATAGTTCCTAATGGGATATGGTTTTGTCCAGGGTTAAGGTTGATAGTGGTCGCGGTGAGAGTTGGTATCAGTAGCGTGAGTATTAGTAGGAGTGTTCCTATTGTTTGTTTTTTATTCATGTTTAAATATTCTCCTTATTCAAATATTTTCGAGCTGATTTTTTTAGATCTTTTAATGTTAAATAAAAACTGGATAGCATAATCAATGAAAAAACAATGAATCCACTGATTATTTCAAAAAAGGTTGCGTCTGAGATATTAGTTATTTGTAAGATAACTGTTGCTATTACTGCAAGTGAGAAGAAGGTGAGGTAGCAGATAATAAATTGTTTTTTTATTTTGTCAGGGTTTTTTAAGTATGCTTCGATGTCTTTTTTTTTGCTTTCTTTTAATTTTTGTTTCAACCAATTCATATCGTTCTATTTTCTCCTTAAAAATTCTGTTTTTTAAAAACTTTTAAAAATTTTTAAAAACACAAAAAAAATTATTGTGACAGGAACTCAGTGGTTATATCATGATATTTTTGTTTCTGCTGAGTTTGCAGGTCTTCGAAATCAAAATCACTGACTTTCCGGACCATTAACTCATTTTGTTTTTCAATATATGAAAATGGTTCCATGCTTAACGAATCTGCTTGTGGACAGAGGGGTAGATTCTTGTAAAATGTGTGTATCGCTGCTTTTCCAATGTCTTGACTTCGGTAGTGATATTTGTTTTTCAGATAGTTATTCATCCGTATCCATTCGGCATAGGTTTTTTTATCGGTGGGGAACGCGATTTGCAGGTTTCGTGGGCGTAATGCCCATTCTTTAATCGTGCTTTTTGTTAACCAGTCTAAGGGACTTGTTTTCCAATCATCTACTTTTATGTCACTTTCTGTTTTCATTACTAACAATATAATACCTCCGTTTTGGGGGGAATCTTAGGAGTACAATGATACTGATACTGAGTACTCCAGTAAAAACTAGAAGAATGTATAATGGATGTTTCATCCAAAGGTCTTTAATCCCGGTTTCTTCCCAGAAGTTACCAATACCTTCCCAGGGCATCTGTTCGGTTTCTTCTTGTTCAACCTGCCAGGTTTGAATCGTGTTCATTGGTTGTTCATAAGGTATCTGTATTTGTTTATCAGATGAAAGGGTTTGACTTGTGGAACTATTATAGACGATGAGGGTGATCAAATAAGAACCTGGGTCATCTAAATAATAGTGATATGGTCGAATATCACAAGGAGTATCAATCGTGATCCAAGGTGTTTCACCCGTGTATTCTCCAATTGGATGTTGAATACTGATCATGTATCTTGTTGCTTGAGAAACCGATGGAATAACCGTGTACACGTGTCCGTTATTAGTCAATGTGAAACTACCCGATAATGCTGACGCTGAACAAGGAAGAAATAAAAGAATGAATAAAACACTGATAACAACTCTTTTTTTCAAATTAATATTTTCGCCCCATATGATAACTTTTATATAATGATAGTAACATACATTGTTTGTATGAAACATGTTCATATTATCTTAGAAGATTGGGAAGCTGAAAAAATCGAAAAGTTGAAAGGAAACATGAAATGGAAAGAATACTTAATGAAGGACGTTGTGAACGATGAAAAATAATTCTAAGAGTTCAAGAGATCCATATCAAGCAGTATCGTTAAAGAAATCTTTCGTTAAGATGGTTCATGAACATATTGAGAGGAACCCGCAATATAATAGTGTTGCAGATTTTGTAAGAATTTCTGTTATTAATCAATTAAATGCTGATAGATTCGATGAGAGCGTTCAATTATCCTCAGATGAGACAATCAAAGCAAAAGAGCGGATGGTAATAGCTTTATTTGATAACATAGTATCAAAAATTGAGAGAACTAGAGATAAATATATTATTAGAGATACATTGAAAGATGTTTTAAAACTTTCTTATGAATTTCATTGTTGCCCTCATTGTGGTAATACAAAACTTCAGAAAAAAAATCATTTTTGTCCAGAATGTGACAAAGCGATTATTCCTGTTGATGCTAAACATTTTTATAAATTTTTGAAGGATTACTATTCCTCTTACTTTAATAAATGTATATTTTTCTTTGAATTACCAAAGGAAATGCGAGATATTTTGACTCGGAAAAAACCTAGAAATATTAGTAAAAACACCCCTATTTATTATGGTTTAACAGATAAAACTGATAATGTTATTATTGATAAGAGGTTGAAGAAAATTGATTATTGAAAAACCCGGAGAATGCCCTTTTCTAATTAAATATGAACAGCTTTTAGGCAAATATAAAGATTACAAAGATAAAGGTAAGATGAAATGGCGACAGTTATGGGGACACGAGTCTAAATTTTTCAAGTTGGTCAAGGAAGATAACAATTGTAGAGAATTAAAACAACTAACACAATATCGGTATTCAACATTTAAAGTAGAAACTGTTTATCTTTGTAATTTTAGTTATCCTGAGTGTGTTATAAATTCAAATGAAGAATGCCTTTTCTTAAAACAAATAAACAAGTGCGCAAGGGAAATGAAGGAAACCATTAATAAAAGAAACATTTCAAATGAAGAATATGAATATTATTTATTATTGCAAAATATATTATATGAAACAAAATCAGATGAAGAATATTTTATTTTTTTGTTGCTTTATAAATATTTTTACAATGTTTCAATTAGTTATGAATCAGAGGAATATGATAAATTCGTTAAGAAAATTAAATTTCGAATAGGAAAAGCATTGCAAATCAAATGCCGAGAAAAGGATAATTGCCCCTATAAATCATTATCATAAAACTTCACATGCCGATACTTGCAAAAAGAAATGTGAAAAATATGATACCCAGACCAATCATGAATACCACTGCATATTTCCGACTATGGACTTTACTCAAACTTCCTTTATACACAAGAATCCATTTATATCCACCAAAACCAAGGATACCAAGACCAATCAGCGTGATAATCATCTGCCAAGTCAACCCGAACAAATACGGGATAGGTGTCGTCAACGTCATCTCTGTTTTTTCCATCCCTGGATACGTTTTTAATTTAAAAAACACGCGAAAATCCCGTGTACTCCCAGGGAGAACATCACCAAGAGCATCATGACTAATAAGTACATACGACTGCGTGGGAATAAACAAACTATCATTCAACAATTGATTATTATCTTCATCCCGTATTTTTACGGTTGCGGTATTAATCTCGGTGGGGACACTAAACCCGATTTTCACGTAGAGTTCACCACGCAATGTTTTACTTTCCTGATTCGTGTAATCAACATCAAAATATTTATATGGTTCACCATTCAACTCACCATCACGATATTGATTCACCGTAGTTTTCACATTCGTGTACTTATAACTATCACTTGTGCTTTCATAATAATCCACGGGGAACACACGATCAGTGTCCGCTGGGATACTTCCTTGCACTCGGAAATGAATCGCGCTATCTGTGACATCATACCCATTTCCTTGCTCCAATTCAGTGTTACTATTCGCTGCATCCCGTACTCGCATTGTTGATGCATCGCAACTAGTTTCATTACTTAACCCAGCGATCACATACACGTTATACAAAGTTGTATTCAACACATTTGAAATATTAAACGAATGTTCATGGTATCCTTTCCGATTTGGAAGTGGCCCATGACCACTGCTCGCCCAGTACATCCATTCGAATTGTTTATTTTGTTGATAAATCGTTTCCCGTCGAACAAAAACATTTCGACTTGCATTAATCCATACATCACCACCATATAAATCGACTACCCCGGGGACATATGTCGTATTCTGCAGTGTCGTCCCATTCGTATATGTGATGTTCACATACGTTGCATTCCCACTCAAGTAAAGGGTGTCTTCTACGATACTGATGGTTCCGTTTTCACTGGTGTCATTCGTAGGAATCAATGGGTAACTGATGAAATCATGATTATACGATGTATTCCGTGTTTCCGCTTGCACGATGAGTTCAGGGCAAAGGTATTGACAGGTGTCTAGGATCATTCCTTTTCGTTCAAAAACACTATAGATCGTCGGCGGGTTTTCAACAATCCGGATGAAATCAGGTTGCACTGCATCCGATAGATCATTCTGTAATTCAAGGATGTCACCAGTGACCACACTAAGTCCCTGTATCACCTGCGTGATCGTGTTTCCATCAATGGTATATCCTTTACTATTGTTCACGGTTTCATTCCAACTGGTATAGGTACTGTTATCTGCGTTATAGACTCTGATAGTATAATTCCCTGTGGGCATCAAAAATTCTTCATGACCACGGCTGGGTACTACTTGTTCAAACCATCGACTCGCATTTTCCCGGAGGAAACCGATCACAGAATATTCTTCGTTCATATTCGTGAAATCATATTCATGAAATGTTAAACCTAATCGTATTGGATACGGATTTTTATTAATCGTAAAATCATTCTGATTCAATGTATTATTATAATAGTCTTTCACGGTGACATTGATATTGTTTCCCGCGTATGTCTCATAATCCAGATTTTTCTGTAAAACCTCATCGATATATAGTTGCAATGTTTCATCAGGGAGACCAAGACCAAGATTCGTGTTATACCAACGGATGATAACGGTACTATCATAATAAACACCAGTTGGTGTTTCATAACTTAAATACAGGGTTTTACCATAATTAAAAGTGATACCTGTATCGGGATCAGTGAAATTAATGACAACACTATATACTCCTGGGATGAGCACGGTAGTACTAATACTCGTTTCATAATTTCCATTAGTGCAATTCCATTTTATTTCTGGGTTATCCCCGATTGCTATCGTTCCGTTTTCATAAAAAACATATGTGTTTGCAATAAGGCCACTAATCGGGGAATCGGTACTATTTTCAATCATCCCGTTCATCGTCAAATAATCACCAACTGTTAGATATGTGGGAATATGAATACTGAAATTCGCGCCGTAACTACAGTTCACTGTCCAATTTACTACACTAGAGGTTGATAGGTTAATCGTTCCAATGTACACGTTTTTATTTGCTGAGTCATACCAGTAAGTGTTATTAGTAAGACTACTGTAACTGGAGACACTATTCGCTTGTGTTCCACAGGTGTTATTGGTGACATCAACTATTCCTCGGTTATCATTTGATACTGGACAACAGAGAATGACACAACTTCCATTCACGGTTATATTGTGAATTGGAGTGAATGTAAAATTATTGGTTTCCGTACTTGCACCCACTGTCCGGGTCACATTAAATTCTTCGAAGAGATTGTACGCAAGTATCCCCTGTGAGAATGTTCCAACATAAGATGTTTCATTATAGGTAAATCCAGAAAGATAGATACTTCCTTTATAATGCCTATCTTTGACTATAATGTTAGACCCTGATATATAATAAATAACCAACCCATCAGCACCATGTCTCATATATACATATCCGTCTTTTCCAGAAGCATCATTATAACTATAGATAGAATAATCAAGGGATAATGATTCAGCAATAAGATTTAAATTAGTTCCATTGAATTGGTAACAACGAAGACCAACATCACCATCTGTTGTAAAAATATGTGTTTCATTACAATTAATAGCATAATAGATACTGGAATCACAATCACTTCTCGAATCATGTAATGTGAAATCCGTTCCATCAAAAGAATATGCATTAAGAGTATTATCATACACTGTGAAGAGATATGATGAATTTCCCGTTACCTTAGAATAATCAGAATATGGATGAGATGTTTCATTGAGAAGGGTTAATATTCCACCTGAAAAGCTATATGCTCTAAGGTATCTTTTACTAGCACAATACACATAGTTTTCATTACACCATACAGACGTATAGTACCCACCATTATCAATTGTATCAACTAGTGAAATACTTCCTCCTGTGATAGAATATGCCCGTAAACCATCAAAACCACACGCAGTGAAAACAGTAGTGTTATTTCCATACACTGAAGTATAATATCCGCCATCATCCTGAGTGTCTAATAACGTAAGAGAGCCTACGGTGTTTTGGTATAGTCTCATTCCCTCTTCTTGTTGTGTTGCAACAACATATGATTCATTTGCCCAAATATCACGAATACCATTTTCGCCATCTAAAGATGTTTGCAGTTGCAAAGGGATACTTCCATTCACGGTTCCACTACTTGCTTGGTGGAGTGATAAATATGAAAAATGAGGTGGATGAATAAGATAATGAGTCTCATTCATAGTGTAAGACAATGATCGTTTTTTATTAAGTTCAAACACAGGGTGAGTAATCCCTTTGTTTTTTAAATATTCTTTATTGATACTAATCTGTTGTCCACTGGTATCCGTTGAATGGGTTATATCAAATTCCAGGGTTCCCATTGTTTCTTTTATTTTTTGTATGAACATCGCTCGTTGTTGAAAACGAATAGTTTCTTTGTTTCCCCAGGTATACCATGATTCACCGATTTCTGGGTCTGTGTAGGTTCCCCATTCGTATTGTTGATTAAAACTAGGTACATGTAATCGATACCAAATGTCACCATTATATGTTATTGTTGTATACGGAAGGTTTTTACTCGCGAGCATCCGGGCATCTTTTGGGAAATCTTTCCGTAAATAAAAATATCCGTCTTTTGGTTCGATACTATTTCCTTCCGTGTCTCGTTTGAGAGTATCTTGAAATGTGATGCTGAAATAAAAGGGATCCTGCTGAAATGTGATACTGCATTCATCAATTGTTCTGAGGCTATTGTTCGTATATGTTAGAGCAAGGACGAGAGTGCCGTCTCCTACTTTATTGAATCCGCTACTGCTCTGATACCAAATCCGGTTGAAATCCGTTACCGTTGCATCAAATGCAGTTGTCATCGGTAATTGAACAAGTCCGATGAACAAAGTACTTATACATAATGCAATGATCTTTTTTTGATTCATATACTCCTCTGGTTCTCCTTAAAAATTCTGTTTTTTAAAAACTTTTAAAAAATGAGTTATCTAAATTTTTTTTTAGAATAATGGAGTGATCATCATCGCATAGGTTTCCAAGGGATTTATGGTCCCGTAATGAATCCCAAGTGTAAGTAACCCTGCGACAAGAAGTAATAAAATAAAAATAAGGAATCCTCGTGCTGGATTCATCATATATGGTCCAAGGATACAGATCCCTGCGAGTAGGAATGCAATCATGGTGATCACGGGTTGAAATAGGAATGCAAGCGCATCGATGCCGAACCAGCCGAGTACTCCTGGGAGGACGATAGCGATGAAGAGTATTCCATATGCAATGATCATATTTGGTTTAAATACAAAATTCATTTTTTTACGGTCTCCTTTTCTTTAAAAATAATAGTATTCCTATACATGACATGATGAATAAACTAAGTTCGAAACCTGGGATTTTTGGTATGTTCTGCACCCCTACCGCTTCCTCTAAAAGAAACGTGTATCGTTTGTTTTCATCGAAACGAATACTTGTTTGGTTGTTCATCTCATTTTTTTGAATGGTGACATCATAGATTCCTTCCGGTACGCGATACGTGGTTTCTCCGAAGAGATCCGTGGTTTTGGTGATACCATCAATGGTGACTTGTGCATTGCGTACGGGGAAATCATTTTTGTTTTTCACGTAGATGATCACATTTATATCTGTTTGTGATGGAGGACTCCCGGGTGTGGTTTGTATTGGTGTGGTGATCTTTACAGTATGACTGCTCCATTCGTTGCTTTCAAAGCTGATGGTTCCGCTACTGTTTGCATACACCGTGTCGAAGAGAGCGTTATCAAATAAGATTTGGTATTCTGTTCCTCGGGGGAATCCGCTAATGTTAAAGTAAACGGGGCTTGTTCCTGTTGTTGTCGCAGTGAATTCTAGTACTCTTGTATTGTATTCGGTAGGGTTGAGGTTGTCGTTTAGATATGAGAGTGTAAGATTTATTGGATTTGTACTAGTTATATTGAAATCGGTTTTATCTATTTTTATCCAAGTGTCATTAACAATAAACTCTGAAAAATCATCTTCAGAAGAAACACTAATATTAACATTTGATTCTGCTGCATTTAATACTATATCATACTCTTTATCAATAACCGTATCAGTTGAATCAAAATCATAAGATAATTTATAATTGATTACACCATCTGATACATCATCTTCATCAAAACTTGAACCATCAACAGATAATGTTTCCCAAAAAGGATTATTTGTATCATTATCATAATGATTCCTTGTTTTTAATTGAACAGTATCACTTTCATCATCAAAAATTAAAAATGTGCTTAAACAATCATTAGATGATGAACCTCCCATTTGAATTGTTCCTATATTAGCAAATAAACAATCCCATTTTTCAACAATACGGTCATCATCAGATGGATACATACCATGATTATGACCAGATAACCACATATCAACACCAAAATTTTCAATAATCCACTGATACTCTGATGATTCCTTAATTAAATAATAATAACTAAAATCGGGTTCTGAAAAATCAGTATTTGAACAAGTATTATTTAATGTTACATGACAAATAACAACAACATTCATCGAATAATTATTTGCTTCCTGAACCGTTCTATTAAACCATTGTATCTTACCATGGTCATTATAAGAAAACGGATTATCACCACTTCCTTGATTATCATAATTAATTCCTATGAATCTAGTATTCCCACTATCTAAAACCCAACTTCTATCAGGAATCGGGTATCTAACAGCATCAGAATGAATACTTCCCCATAACCGATTATATGATTCATGATTCCCTGTTACATTAATACTCCCACGAGTAACCATATCCTCAATTTCATTTTCCATAGGATAATAATAATCATAATATTCATCAATACTGCTATGCATCATATCACCAACTCCAAAATGATAATCAATGTTTAATGAAATATTATCACGAGTATCATTAATTGCATAACGGAAACTATCATATCCTATCCCTTCACCCCAATCCTGATTTAAATGATGATCAGAAGTCAACCAAATAATAAGTTTATCATCATCACCTGCTTGTTCAGCATTAATCAATGGTGAACATAACAAAAAAGAAAAAAGAACGAATGCCATCAAATAACTTTTTTTTATCATTAAGACACCAATTAATTAATAATTAAATCGTTGTAGTCATATTTACATAATAAGTGGTACCATACGTTTGCACAATCTGATACATATAATCATCATCGGTATCATGCCAATATACTGTACTATTTTTATTAACAGAAGGTTCAGAATCTTGTTCAATCAATGGATAAATACGGTCTTGCACATCACCATTATTACGAATAACATTACCATTATTTTGTCCAGTTTGATCATGAATCTCCTCATCACCAATATTTTCAAATATATTATTCAAAATCGTATTATTCTCAGCACTATTTTGTAAATTAAAACCATCATCCCCAATATACTTAAACATATTCATTTGTATAATATTGTCATCACCCAGCACTCTTATACCATCATCAACACTATTCAAAAATCGATTACCCTGAACAACACAATTAGAACTATCATCATTTAAAACAAGACATCCTGTATTAACGAAATCACAATTAATAACTCTACAATTAGAAGACTGAATTATTACACCATAAATTGAGCAAGTAGAATTTTTAAAAACACTATTTTTAATAGTCACATTATCAAAATTATTATATGTTCTAATTAAAATAAACGGATCATCCGAATAAACATCTTCCACACGTATATTATCAACAACACCTGAAGCATCATCATTATCAATAAATCTTATAATATCCTTTGCATACGTCTTACGAATTGTAATATCTTTAATCAAAACATTATCACTAGTCACCAAAAAATAACACTCAGATAAAGAAACATTATTTCCATGAATACTACCATACCCATCTATAACAAAATCATCATTAACAAGAAACAAAAAATTATCAGTATAAGACTCATCTACCTTCAAAACAGTATTCTTACTCAAATGAATACTAACACTACCAAAACCAGACCTTAAATCAATTTCTTCAGTAAGCATAAAAGTACCATCAGGAATCCAAACATCACCACCAGACAAACCAAGGTCTTCCAAAGCAACAATAATATTACTACCAGTCGCCTCAAAATAATTACCTTTACTATTCACAATAAAAGACTTAACATTATCCGAATCACTACTAATAACCCGAGTTAAAGCACCACTAAAACTAACACTCAACAATAAGAACAATACAAAAAATGTAAAACCAGCATAAAACATTTTAATTTTCTTATTAGACTTCAACATTTCTTTATCATTTATTTTTTTCATAAAATTTTATTCTCCTACAAATTTTTTTGTTTTTAAAATATTTTAAAAAAATACTACTCGAAAAAAGGGGGACGAAAGAAAATAATTTTTAATATTTACTCAAGAAACTAATGTAATCATAATATATCGTCAACGGTCCATACGTCGTCGTCAACGTCACATCATACCCATACACATCATGCACACTCGCGCCTTCACCAACCACAATTGCTCGACCCATACCATCTTCATTATACCATACTTCACTATACGCCGTCCACCCCGATCCCCGTTTTACATCTGAACTATAACTAATGAATCCTTCAGACTCATATTTTTGTTCATAATCCTGCAACACAGAGTATCCGGTGACCATATCGTTCGTCCCATAACTCGTCATATGTAACCCTTGAATATACACGGCATGCTCCGCATAAGGCGGGCTGCTATCCGTGAGGAAACTCATGATCTGATGATGCTCCCGATCACTCAATTCAAGATTCGTCCACCGACCAGTTTCATTCTGCACCTCATTCGGATCTTCCGGGTTACTCTCCCCGACACCAAGACCAAGACTTCCTAAATCAATAATCCCAAACAAACTCAGTCCAACAAGAGCAACAGCACCAATAATCAACACGATACCAACAAATAACACAATTTTTTCCATACACTAACACCTCATTCATTTTTTTTTATTTTTTAAGAATAAACATAACCAAGAATAAAATAAAACAAATCCCCGCACCCCAACCAAACGGAATCAACAACACCGTTAACATCATCGCGGATTCAGGACTTGTTAACACAAAATACATGACACCAATATACGCGAGAAGCAACAGCACAAACAGAACACCAAAAATCTTTGCTAATCTCATCTTTTTTTACCCTTTTTTCATTTTTTTTTATGGTGGACTCCCTGGACTCGGTGGAGGACTACCCACTCCAGGACTCCCACCTAACGTATCTAAAAAAGGAATGGAAACATCAAAGAAAAACAATGCAAAAAACACGAGAACAAGAACACAAATCAAAATAAATATCCACATAACTTTCTGCATACGCTCTCCTCTTTATCCTAATCTTCCTTTTTCAGAGATATATGATTCAAAAACACTATTATCCGTAATATGAAATAATCCGTTACTCACTAGTTCCATCGTCCCCGTATTCACCGTGAACTCAAAAATATCACTAAAGGTTATGTCTCCATCTGCATCTGTAGCCGTGATACTCCAGTGGTATGTTCCATCACTTAATGGATTATTTACGAAGTAGTTATTGTACACATACCCACTCCCCGTGACACTATCTGTACCAATTGGTGTGTTACTTGTGCCATCATAATAATAAAACGTGCAATCCACTTGTTCGCCATCCGGATCATAAATATATGCTTCCAAGGGAACCAACCCGGTGTTCACTGTTGCACCATCCACAGGCCCAGGACTTGTGATCTGTGGAAGTCCACTTCCACCACCAGACAGGTATACATCAATCCGTAAACTAAAATCAGGGCAGTTCTCCGTGAGCGTATGATCAGTTTCCCATTCCGTCCACCAACTTAAACAATACCAGTTACCACCAGTAGCACTCACTCCGTTATCACTAAAATCAGTTTCATATAATGGAAATGCGACACCACCATCATTATACACGGTTGCCGTGGCATACAATGTGCCGCTATACCCTGAGTCTACCCAGATCCATTGTGTCCACGCATCCGCGTTCTTGAATACTTCAATACTATATGGTGGATTCTTATATGCCCAGTTACTCCAACTATAATCATCATACCCATGTTTAAATTGTATGCCATCCGGGTCTTTCGTTAACCCGTTATCATGAAGTTCAACGATATGATTCGTGATTTTTGCATTACATGTTCCACAATCACTTGGACACGTTTCACAATTCTCTCCAGGATATGGTTGTCCTTCACAAGTACCATCTCCACAACTTGGGCCTTCACTCGTCCAATCAAGAGCGACATCACTCCGAACCGTGAATGATACATCACTTGTTTGCCATGGACCATTTCCTTGTTGACTAATCCCTCTGAAAATACATTCATATAAATTAAACGTAATATCAAGATACATGGTTTGATCAACGTTTTCATTGATTTCTGGGTGTAACGTGAAAATATCATCAAGATGAATGGTTCCACTATGAAATAAGACTTCATCACCAAGAGAGATCTGACGGGATAAATCCCCATTGTAATCAATGGTATCATAATTATAGACCGTACTTCCAACTTGCAAGCTTGGGCTGATAAATGGACAATTATAATCCCAGTGGTCATCGGAAAGATCGAATTCCACGCTATCGAAACCAGATCCCGTTGGCGTCGCATAAATATTGATTTCGACTTGTTCAACTTCTGTCCCACTTTTTGTAAATGAAAGAAGTTCCCCGGTGATACTACTCGGTTGAAACTCGAGTTTCTCCCCGCAACATCCAAGACCAATGATTTCCACGCGCCACTCCCCAAAAGGTGCTTGTATCATATCTCCTTCACCACGTGGAATAAAAAAAAGAACAGAAAGAAACACGAGGATAACGATAAGTACTGTGATCGGTTTCCAAAATTTTGTGAACATTATCATTTTTTTTACCTTACACAACAAAAACTTTTTTTTAACTAAATCCAATGTCGACACTACGTTCATCAATCATTTCCACGGTGAAACTAAAGTCATCTGGTAGATTCACTTGTTCCCCATTCATCCAGATCTCTCCATTTGGAATGATCGTAATCGTGTACACTCCATCCGGATACGTGTAATTAATGAATTCAAAAGCATCAAACGTGGTTTCAACGATTTTAGTACGACCATTCGCTTGCTGATTCACGGTATCAACATCTCTTCTTCCTTCTTTTATCAACTCTGTATTCTGAGTTACACGATATTTGAAATAATAATAATTCATCATCATCTCCGCGGTTTCCTCAGGAGTCACAAAAAGCGTGTAAGTCATACTTTCTATGATGTTATGATCATGGTACATCCACCCGGTGATCAAATCATTACTTTTTGTTCCATCTTGGTAATTCACAATAAGTTGCTGACTGTATATTCCTTGTTCCTCTCCGGTATCCGGGTTTTCAATCGGGGTATCTTGTTCACCAGGGTAACTACTGACAAAATACACAAGGCCACCAATGCAGAGAACGATGACGAAGATGCTGAGTATCCAAAAAACAGGTTTCATAACAAGTACACATCAACAAAAAAATGTTTTATTTAATAAAAACTGACATCGGAATCAAAATCTATTGATACTTGATTCTTAGAATAATCCAACCAGAACCCCGCACCAAGTAATTGATCTTGCATTGATATATCCACCCAAGGGCCGTCACTACCTGTTTGACCTCCTTGACCTTGATACGATGTATATCCATCAACCATGAAATTAAGGAAATAATCTCCTGCTGGATCACTTGTTGTAAATATCGTGTTTAAATCTATTGTTTTTGAAAAAATAGTGGTGTACGACCCTGAATCAGGAGTGATTGTAAAGGTATGTGTCCCATCCATTTGTGTTTCATACGATTGACTCCAAATAAAAGGTGATGTTAAAATATTACTATCTTCGTAACAAGTAGCATCCAACACCATGTTTTCAGTGACAGACCCCGTGTATGATGACTCACGAGTTGGTGCAACTGTGATTTTTACACTTGGCCATGCTTCTCCTCCTTGAGGTGTGTTCGCAAGGACTTTTAATCGCCAATTCACTGTTTGTACCTCTGCTCCATCATATTTCACTGATAATGATTGGAAATCTTCTTCTGTTAATGATTTTGTTTCACCATTTGCAAAGGTTGCTTCCAATTCAATTTTTCCTTTTATTTCCAAATCCTCGTTTTCATCTAAAAGGAATTCATTAATCGATGATTTATGAACTGTGTAATAATAGTAGACACCTGCACCTGCAATCACAAGGATGACTGCAATTATTAATATTTTTATTTTATCCATTTTTTTATCTCCTTATACTAAAAAAATATTTAATAAAAACTGACATCGGAATCAAATTGAATGTCTTTATCAGTGGTTCCTTCATCACTACTCGAACTGATTTCTACATCAAAACTCACCGTGGGAAGACGTGAGATCGTAACCCAATCGCTTTCATTCACTGTTCCAAGTCCACGATACCGTGGTGCACCATACAGTGTTTCAAAAACAATAGTGTACACTCCATCAAGTTCATCTTCCAAAAGACTCTTTAATGGGATGTCCTGCGACCATAACTCCGTCTGCGTGTTATCCAAGGGTAAAACCCGGTTACTCGCACTTGTTGCCGTATACGACCGTTCAACGGTATCCTCAGCGGTCATCATCACCGTGAAATCATTTGAATCCATGAGATCAAGGAAACTGAACTCCACTCGATCATACACTGATCCATCAGTTGTCGCTTGTACCTCTAACACATACTCTACCGACTCAATTGGTTGACTCTGCCAATATACACTCAAACTTTGTTCCATATCAGTGACACGTTGTTGTGTCCCATCTTCAAACGTGACGATTAAATCAACGATGTATTTCCCTGTGATCCCTTCATTTACATCTGGGAACTCCTCTTCATTATCCTCTTCAACAGGCATCATAAACTTATATGCAAGAACACCACCAAGAATCATTAAAAAAACAACAATGACCGCTGCAACAATTTTCATATTCACACTAATCAACCCATCCAACTCATCAACGCCCCACTTGCATACGCCCAATACACAAACGCAAGGATGACACCAATGATAAACAATAAAACCTTCAACGCAACATGAACCGGAACAAAAATCGCCATCACCGCGAAAATACCAACCGTGAGAATAATAACGATAACATCCGCTAAATCAACATTAACCACTGGAATATCTGGAGTAGGATCCGCATCTTTCAAATACACCGTGACCTCACGGACTTCACTAGGAAGCCCTCCTTCTCCATGATCCGCATCAAATGCTCGTGCTTCCACCGTCACATATGCATCTGCACGATTCGCAATGAAACTAAATTCAGCTTTATTCGCCACCGCCGGAATATATTTAGGAAGATCACTACTCACACTATTTATTTCACTATTCCCATAATATGCTTTTACATAAAACTCATAGACTTTATTACGACCAGCAGGATTTGGACTAGCGCTCACCGTCACCGTTACCGTGTCACCTTTCTCATATGATGGTTTATCAAAACTCACAGTGACATCAGTCGGTCCTTGATCACTCATTCCTTCGCCAACAGTAAAAAACTCTTCTTCAGCTTGATCAAATAACGTATTCCATAGTTTCACCGTCCACATATTACTCCCAGACGGATTATATGCATCATTTGGAACTGTGAAATCTATTCGATAATTTGCGACATCATCCGCGATACCAAATGTTTCATATGCTTGCCCATTCTTTGACGTATCAGAACCAGGTTCATAAATCCGTAATTCCCAACCATCACCACTCCCCATTGCATTTCCACTAAATCCTGTGTCAACAAGTAACGGAACTGTTTCCCCTTCTTCGAAAATACTAGTGCTCGTATCAATATCGATGCTTCCTGCACCACTAAGAAGGTTAACTTCATCTTTTAAAAGTAACCGGGAATATAACCCTGGATTATTCCATTCCACATCAAATAACCCATATAATTCAACTTTTAATTTTCCAACATATGGACCAAGTAATTCAATACCAACTGTTTGTAAATTAGGATATATTTTATCACAAAACAAACCACAACCACGATGAGTAGTATACAACACATCACCATTTTGATCATACACCGGATATTTTCCACCACCGACTTTATACAAAATATCGTCATAATCTCCTTCAGCAAATTCAAATGGTTTACCAGGATGCCCACTTGTCGGCGTGGTTAAATGAATAATATCCCGATTATAATCATCAGCCCAAAGAATAGGACTCCAACCATTTCCTGTATCCATAGAAACTACATAATAATAATACATCGGTGTTTCAGATCGAGTCCCTGCCCAACTGCATTCATTAATGTACATATTCCCCTGAAACGTTAATTTAACACTATTTGCATCATGTTTCCAACTGGTGACAATATGTGTTTCATCACAAAATTCCTCATCGTCTACCCCATATGTTGGTGTATTACTATTAGTATACGCAGTATACGCTACAGTATCTGTATCAGCATCACCAAATAAATCCAATGGGAGAAACCCTGCGAATCCTGCAACGACTAATGCAAAAACTAAGACTAAAACAATGAGTGTTCTTTTATCTATCATATCATTCCCACCAACGTGTTTATAAACGTCATAATATTCTCCCTGAACCACACAAACAAAATCAACAAAACCATCAGAATCAAACCCCAAATCTTTGTTTTCGCAGGAAGAAACACCACCGCAAAAATCGTGATCAATACCAAAACAACAGTAATCACAATGTTAATGATGAAATCAGTTACACCACCAAACAAAAAATCAAACATCCTCTATACCACCTTTCTTTTTTTAATTTTATTATATCACTACATTTTTTCCAGTGAACACTGCACCAATGAACACAAAAAAACCAACGATAAACCCAATTTTCATTTGCAGACTCGCTTCCAACAAAGGAAGAAGACTTAAATCATAATAACATAACACAAGCGGCCAAAAAAACAACCATACCGCAAGACCTCCAAGAATCATCGTGGCAACAAGAAAAATAAATTTCGTGGTCATACAAGCACTCCGAGTTTAATAAGTAAAATATAAAAACCATACACTAACCCAAGGATACCGATACCACCCGTGATCACCCCAAGTCCAACATGAATCTTATGAGTCACAATCGTACTCGCCAAACTCACACTCCCAAAAAAAATCCAAATAATAGGAGTCGCAAGATGATAACTACTCGTATCACGATCATGAGTTTCAATATGATAAATCTGCATCCCGTAACTAAACGCAATCAACAGAATCGCGACGACAGACAGCAACGCAAGAAGATGTTTCAAAGACATACCTATACCTCATCTCACAGTTTCGGAAGACCTAAGAATGGAAGACCAAAACGAAGGAATGTAACCACTAACAAACTAATAAAAAAGACAACAAACAACTCGGAGTAATTATTCAAATCTGTTAAATACACAAACAAACTCTCCTCACCACTCCCCACATAATGCCCAAGAGCCCCAATCGTCAAATCCGATCCGATGAGCACAAAAAAAACAAGAAGTGTCGCAATCAAATGTTTCTTCAACGATTCACAACCTCCACCATGCAAGTACACCCGCGAACAACACAATCACATCATCAATCCAACCAAAAATCGGAATAACATCAGGGATAGCATCCAACGGCCAAAGAAGATACGCAAGCACTACCACTACAATAACAAAACCTAAAAGCATTTTATTCAACGTTGTTCTACCATCCTATATTAATCATAAAATATAATGCTCCACTCACAAAACAATTATATGCCGCATGAAACGCGATTGCACTCCCCAAATTCAATTGTTCATACAAAAACGCAAGAACCAACCCCATCACAATCGCAACCGCGATCAACGACCAATTCCCACCATAACTAGCATAATGAAACAAACCAAACACCAACGCGCTCACACCATACGCGAATAACCGATGATACGGGCGGACAACTTGTTCCACGTTCACATAATGAAACAATACTCCACGGAACATAATCTCTTCCGCCGTGGCCACAATCCCAATTTGAAATAAAATCGTTGGAATCGTCATATGCAACGGCATCCGACTCACTCCCGTGAAAAACACGCCAGCATCCGATATTAATTTAAAAAGAACAAGGAACGTGATGAATAAACCAATGAAACAAAAACCATTCATGTATAAATCATGACGACCATGACCCCGAGGCTCCAAATCCTCCGGGAGACGATCATACATCAAAATAAATGATTCAACACCAAGTAAATAAATAATGATGTTTGTCGTCCAACTTTCATTCCAATACCCAAGGATACTCGGCCCATTCGTCAACAATAAAAAACAAAATATTGCCCAGAGTAACCCTAACGCGAACCGCCGAGGGTCCAACGTAATATTCCGATGGATCTTATAAAATTCTGACACATTCCATAACCACAAAAAAAAATAATACTGTATGTCCTTTTTTTTTATTCCTTTTGAACATCATGACATGTTTTCAAAAAGCAAAGAGAAGAAGAAAAACCCAAAAAAATTGAAAGAAAGAGAGAGAAAGGAACTCAAAAAAATACTAAAGTTCCTTTATTTTATTTTAGACGCTACCCCAAGCATTCACAACAGTAACCGTTGCAGTATATGTTTCACCACAGACTTCAACAGTCCAACTGATACTATCACCAGTATCTAAGTATTTCACTGCGGCATCCCGATACTCAGGTTCCAAAGTGACATATTCACTACCACCGAAACTGACGGTAACGTAATCTTGTTCTTCACTTGTTCCACCATCAGCAGTCCAAGTGACATCATATTCACCACTTGATGCTTTACTGAACAAATACAAGGTATCAGTTGCATCAGCGTCACTGAAACTATAAGATGGATTGCTCACTCGGAGAAGACCTGTTGCTTGCTGCTGTGTCTCCGTGACCCCTACGCTTTGTGTTGGGCTCACGGTCCAATTGAACACTGGATCAGTATACGAGGCGTTTCCACTGTCTAAGATGGTGCCACTGGTTTTGTTCACATAGATCATACTGGTGAACGTGTTTTCATCATCATTGTAATTATTGTCTGTTCCCGCGCTATTAATACTGACATCCCAATCAACATCAGGAGTCGCAGTGGTCTCACCAGTACTTGGTGCACTGAAACCAAGATCTATGAACGCGCCACCACCAACAACAATCAACAGTAACCCAATAATCGCAGCCATGACACCAACATTATTAAACTTCAAGTATACACCAATCAGAAACGCGACAATACCAACCACGGCAACAAGACCCGCTGTCGTCGCAGGAATCGTTCCAGCTTCAACAGCACTTGCTGCAGAGGCACAAGAAACCATACCCATCAGTCCGATCAACGCGACTAGTAACACCAGCATCCAACTATTCTTTTTTGCTTTACCAATTTGTTTCATATTTTCATCCTCCTCCATCTGTCTCTCCACCATCCCTCATTTTTCCCGATGACGGAAAAAGATGGGAAAATGAATTAAATGGTTAACGAGATGGAGAACTTTCGTATATGTTGTTGTAAAAAGATGAATGCACTTAATCCCAAGAGTTCTTCACATAACCCCCGGTTATGATCATTAGTACTATCCTGCAAATAATTGCATTCATCCAGTTACCATTAAAAAAAACCATTTTTTTTTATGCGTATGCATGTAATGGTTTATACTTCTGATAAATCACTTTTAAAATAAATTCCATGTCGACAACATATCCATGATTCGTTAAACTCTCATAGATAAGATAAGCTAGATTATACAAACTAAAAATCTTTTTTTGTTTGAAGAAACGGAGGAGACTGTTAAAAAACTTATAATCAATTCGTTTCGTGTACACGATTTGATTTAATATATTTTTAATGAATCTGTTAGAAAGAGGTGTGGTCATTGTTCCTATATCATAAATAATTCGTTCAATGTCACTGCAGCTTCCGCATTCATCACAGACCAAAGGGACATATCCGTCTTTGTTGAAATCAAAGCTTTCCGGGTGCTCCAGTTTTTTCATATGTCCTTCTTGGCATTGATTACACATGAAATCATCTGCTTCATTATGTTGTTTCTCAAAAAATAAGAGACTATTCTTCATAGTTTACACTCTTAATGGCCTTGGAACCTTCCAAGGTCTTTCTGGCTAACCCTTTTTTTGCCATCCCCACAAAAAAAAATGGTAGTTAGCGGCCATAGCACTTCACTATGGACTTGTTTCTGCCTGTAGAGTACAGTTATGTTGTTTATAGTATTTAAACGTTCATAATTTAAAAGTTTTTAAAAACCATATTTTGTGTCAAAATACGTGTTTTTTATTGTTTTTTAATACTTTCATTCACCTACCCACGAATAAAATAACTACTGGTAACAATACATGTTCAAAAAAAAACACAAAAACTAAATAACACAAAAGTTATCAAAAAAAATGATACTGATGGTTGAGGAGAAACAATATGGAAACAAAAAATATTGACCAAAAAAAAGCAGAAGAAACCGTGATTATAACCTTTCCGAAAAATGATATAAAAGAATTGAACAACTTGTTTTCACCTAGTGTTTGTTGTGAGAAACAAGTGGAAACAGCGATTAAAACAGAATTATTTAATCTTTTCTCCTGATTCTATAATCTGATTCAACTAGTTTATGATCATCAATATACTTTCGTACAAGGTATCTCAGGAATTGAGGACGTGTTTTAAAATCGTATTCCGGGTTTTTCTCCATGATTTTATCAATTTGCTCGATGAACCGGTTTGGTAATTTTATGGGAGTGTATTCATCTTGTTCCTTTCTCCTCTTACGTTCAGTCATATTTTGTAACCAACATCGGTAATAATAGTAAATGTTTATTATATTTTCTGAAAAAACCGAAACGTATAAATAAACCGATTATGTTACCGAAATTGGTATTATTATGACTGAAAATAATGGAACAATGATTGTAAACCTCGGTCGACTTGTCACCGAAGGATACTACGATTACCAGGAAATACGGAAAGCACAATATAGCCGAATGCGTGACATCATACGACGAAAAATCGAGAATATCCCCATGGAAAAACCAGAAGAAAAAAAAGAAAAAAAAGAATATTTGGGAAAATTCAAAGATGAAAAAATAATGAACTATTTACAAAAACTTGAAAAAGAAAATAAAATTGAAAAACATGAACAACGGTATCTTTCAAAAGTATTACAAGTAGCGATTCAAACAAAACAAACGGAGAATAATTATAAAAAACTGATGGGTGAATACCTTGAATCAGAGGACATCTGGCAGTATTGGTTGAAAAACATTAAAGGAATCAGTAGTGTAATCGGTGCGAATCTTGTGAAGAATTTCGGGTATTGTGAAACATATGAACATGTAAGTAGTCTCTGGCGACATACCGGGTATGACCCGGAGGGGGCTAAAGGACTTAGAAAGGGTGAAGAGATTCATTACAATCCAAAACTCAAAACATTCATCTGGAAAATCGGAGATAGTTTCATTAAACAACGCACCCCTGTTTACCGACAAATCTATGATAACGAAAAAACACGGCAACTCAGCCTCATGGAACATGAAGCACCAAACGCACCAAAAAGCCTGATGCATGCTGACTTACGAGCTAGACGGAAAATGGTAAAAATTTTTATGCAACATTATTGGATCATCTGTCGAAAAATCAAAGATTTACCGATTAGTAAACCATATCCACATGACAAACTAGGGCATAAACATTATATTAGCCCACCACATGATCCATTTAAAGAATAACCACGGAAACCATGTAATCCATTGAATCCTTGTGAACCAACTCGAATGTGTAACCCATATTTAAGCTGTGAACCATAATTGGAATGAACTCCACGTTGAAATTGTGAACCAACCTGTTACTGTAAACCACTAGAGGCGTGTGAACCAAAACTGGCATGCAATCCATTCAGTAGTTGTGAACCACAAACAAAATGAAAACCAAAGAATAATTGTGAACCAGGTTGATGATGAAACCCAATCAGCATATGTGAACCAATCCAAATATGAACTCCATTTAAACGTTGTGAACCACTTGTTACATGAAAACCAGTTACAATTTGTGAACCATTTCCAGGATGAAACCCATGAATGTATTGTGAACTAGGTATAGTATGAAAACCATAAAAGCGTTGTGAACCAAAAAAAAGATGTAACCCACATGTTCTATGTGAACCAGTTTTATTATGGAACCCACGAAAAGGTTGTGAACCAGTTGGGAAATGAAACCCACGTTGAACTTGTGAACCAAAATGAAAATGAAAACCAAGATCTCTTTGTGAACCACTTCTAAGATGAACCCCATATGGTCACTGTGAACCATTCAACGCATGTAACCCAATAGTGATATGTGACTGCAAATAGTGGTCACATCCTTTTTTTTAATTTTTGTAAAATACTTAAAAATTTCACAAATTATAAATACCACCGACAATATATCCGATTTCGGTTAAAATGGTAAACGATGATCAATTCACACCCGTGAAACTCAGAAACGAAATCATAGAACAAATAGACAAAATCAAAGAACAAAACCCATTCCTCAGAACACGACCAGACGTCCTCAAATACATACTCCATCGATATGTAGAAGAACAAAAAAAATTCAACAAAAACAATGGTGGAGACGAATGAACCATACACCAATAACAACAAGTCTCAATCCCAATGAATACCCCCATACCGCCAGCGTATTCACCAACCTCAGCCTCCACTACCTTTACGAAGCAAACAGGAGAGACCGATAATGACCATCAAATCAAAACCCAAACGAATCACCGACCAAACCCGGATCCTCAAAAACAAAGGAATCAAAATCCACAGTAGCGACAACCCAAAACAACAACAAAAAAAGGAAAGGAACGAATAATGAAAAAAGAAGATTTAATGTCATTTATATTCGGAATGTCAATTGGCTTTAATGTTGTATTACTAACAGCATTGATCTCAGTTTTATAATAAAAGACTGTGAAAAATATGAAAGAAAATATGAAAGATAAAAAGGCAACAATACTGTATATTGCATTAATAAGCTTCCTATATTTTAATACGTTATACTTTGCTTGGATCGAATGGCCACTATATTCTTTATTCGAACATTTTCTAATAATATTCGGTTTGTCATTAGTTTCATTTTACGTCTTATGGTGTATTCTACAAACAACACATCGTGAATTGCCACGATTACTCAAAATAATTAAAGAAATCTAAAAAATATTTAAAAAAGACTACCAGTCCCCTTTCGTGGTGGATGGGAAATGGTAGAGGACCCACAAAAAAAAGAGAGTGAGGAAAAAACAAATTATGAAAACAACACCCTGGGAACTCAGAACAAAAAAACTTATTCAAATTGACGGGGAACCCTTTTTTGAAAAACGCAAAAAGAGTGCATCCCATCCAACGGATCTTTTTGCTTTTGCAATCCACTGTGTTGTTAATTCCTCACAACAACTAAAGGATGTTGAACACATCGCCCCGTCACCCTTTCAACTTGGTGGAGTCAAAAAAACAAAAAAAGACATCACTTTTTATTCGACATCCGAGAAATCGGAGACTCCACCACCTCCCTCCAAATCAACACTTATTCATCATGGAGAGGCAAAAAAAGATGAAATAATCATATTGGAACGAAACACCATCCCAACCAAAAAAAAGAGTGCAATTGAATCCACTGAAGGACAAAAAGACCATCACAGGTCAGCCTCTCCTCCTTCCACTAGTTTAGAATCATATCATAATCATGTTAATTTAGAAACATATGAAGTGGACATGATCACATGACCAATATACTCAAACGAAGTATCCTCACCTGCCCACACTGCCACTGCCTCCTCTACCGAGACCACCACGCATACGTCTGCCTCAACAACCTCTGCCCACACTTCAACAATTATCAATACGAACCAAAAAACATACAGGAGACCATGAACCCATGAAAGAATTAAAATGTACAGAATGTAAACTTTGTAATCATAAAGGAAAACCAAGTATTACAAAATATTCAGTAGCATGCAGAAAACGTAGAGGGACATATACTCCAAAAGACGTATTAGAAAAAAGAAAACAATCATTGTTTCACAGGATTTATAGAAGAGTAGGCGGGATGTTTCAATGATACAACACAACCAAGAATGCCAGAACTGCCATCACATCTACAGCAGACACCGCTACTACTGCCCCAACTGCGGACACCATAACCTCAACGATCACCCCCTCCTCCAAATAACCAAAAACAAGGTGACACAATAACCATGACCACAAACCATAAACCCATCTACAACAAAAACCGTGTCCGCCAAAAAATCATTAGTTACCTCTGGAACCGAAGCGCAAAATATGAACGAGACATCAGCTTCAAAACAAGACAAATACCCGTCCCCTGCAATCCAACACTCACCACTAAAATACTCAAAGAAAACTATATTGGCAGCATCATCAAACAAATCAATCATCCCAAAGGAACCCGTGCTACAACGTTTAAAACACAATTCTGGAAAACCACTTCCCCTGATCAATCGTCTGTCAACGAAAAATTGGAAGTGAAAAAAATATGAAACCAAAAACAATAACATACAAAAATGAAAACACACAAAAAAACTTAGAAAACAACAAAAACAATGGAAAAAACAAACAAGAACCACAATACCCACACCCAGACAAAAAACAAAAAAATGAGCTTACTACCAAACATCAAGCATATGATCTCATCAACCAACGAGACGATGAACAAGTCCTCCTTGAACTCCGAGGCGGATTCCTCGATGAATTCGTGTACAGTTTTCCAACGAAAGAAGGACGAGTCACCGGACTGAGTTGGGCAGGAGTCAAAGAAGTCGCCCGGCAAATGGGTAACATTAGTATCACTGACCTTGACATCACTGAAACGGAGAGTACATATCGAGTGAAAGCAAAAGCGAAAGACATGGATCGGAATGTGACCATGTTTGGAGTCACTGAACAAGCGAAACAGATGACATTGCGGACTGGTGAAGAACAACTTGATACTCATGCACTTAGTAAATGTGTCAGTCGAGCGCAACGTAATGCGATTCGTGGATTAATCCCTGAAATGTTCATTAAAGAAATGATTGAGAAATATCGGAATAACGGAGGGAATCGGTAAGTATGTCTGGTGGTCTCCTCACGTTTGGTGAAGCACAACGACAAAATGAACTGTTACGGAAACAACTTCGTGTATTACAAACAAAACATGTAGGAGATCAACGCCGGATTGATGCATTGATTCGGCAGAATACTTTTTTAAAAAACCAACTCAAAAAACTCGGAGGAAAAACACAGTGAGTGAACAACTTCAAGCAATGTTTCATCTTACAGATAAACCAATTATCAGTAAAAAACCTTCAGAACTAAAAGAACACCCACTGAACCAAACATTGTTTGGAGACTTGAAACAATCAGATTACCAAGAATTAAAAGAAGATATTGGAAAACGTGGCATTCAAGATCCACTTCATATTACAAAAGATAACGTTATAGTATCCGGGCATCAACGAAGAAAAATAGCACTTGATCTTGGAATTAATGTTCCTTGTATTATACGAAATGATTTAACTGAAGAATGGCAAATTAAAGAACAACTTATCATTGATAATCTTTTGAGACGGCATTTAGATGACTACAAACGAGTGTTATGCGATGAAGAACTAAAAGACATCGAAGACATAAAAGCAAAGTTAAGAAAATTATCAACTTTAAAAAGAGGAGATACACTTCCCGATACCCAAGATTTTGGGGAACGGAGTGGTGATAAGCATTCTGGAGAATCATTGCATAAACGAGCTGAAAAATTAGGGACAAATCGAGAAACACTCAGACAAGCCCGGAAAGTCTACCATGAGGCACCACATGATTTAAAACAAAAATGGCAAAGAAACCAGATTAGCACACATGCAGCATATAGAATATTACAGAATAAAAAACGAATGGAGCAACGAAAACAACCAACAGAAACACCTGAGTTCCCAGATACTACCTATGATGTACTATATGCAGACCCCCCCTGGAGATACGAGTTTGCAACATCAATTAGTAGGGAGATAGAACAAAATTATCCTACAATGACAATCGATGAAATGAAGGAACTTGACTTACCAGTTAATGGAAATGCCGTATTATACATGTGGGCTACATCAACTTTATTGCCAAAAGCAATAGAATTAATGAATGCGTGGGGTTTTGAATATAAAACACATGCGGTATGGGATAAAGAAAAAATTGGAATGGGGTTTTGGTTTAGAGGGCAACATGAACTTTTACTTGTAGGAACAAAAGGTACTTTTAGCCCACCTGAAACAAACAAACGAGTGCAACACTGGCTCGGACATGACAACCAAAAAACCACGGACACCTACATTCAACTTGCAGAAGCATACTTACAAACCGCACCCTACGACTGGTTTAAACGTGTCCTCAAAACACAACACAAACACGTGTGGGGAAAACACGTTAAAACCGATGGGTATTTAAAGAAAACCGTCTGCGAACCAAATTATAAGGAGAACGAAGTAACGGACCCGCAGGGATTCAGTACCCGTCAACAGGAGAAAAACGAATCGGTATCAAATCCTAGTCTCTCTTTCTTTTTCTTTTTTATTCGCTATTCGGATAAAGGCACACAATACAATAAAAACAATTTTTTTCATGATTTGCCTCCATGTAATAAAAAATTTTTAAGTATTGTATTTGTCCCCAATGAACAAAATGTGTCTTTATCCCATTCCCTCCCTAGTACTAAACATATGAGTAATACTGATACCTCACTGAAGGATAATATCCTTTCCCATCATCTAATGGTATCTTTTTTTTCAGAGGTATCAGATTACAATCTGGTGGAAGAACCCTGTGATTTTTTTATATGGGATTGTTCTAAAGAGAGTTTTTGTTGGGATCCACAGCTTCTTCCACCACCCTCCTTTGCTTATTCATTCATTCTTCTTAATAATATAAAATTAGGATTATTTAATTACAGAAAACAGGTGTTACAAAAGTGTTACATGTTACACCAAAAAAAATCAAAAGGTGGGTGTAACACTTTTTCGCCGATTACATATAAAGTTTTCGGTGATTGTGCGAACCAGTGACATGAAAGTGTAACAAAAGTGTAACACAGAGCGTGTATGTATGAGTGTAAACTCTATTAGCGAAACCGAAAAAAAGGTGTTTGCCGAAGGCAAAACGGCATGTAACAGACACACCAAAAAAAAA
>CAZYLG010000010.1:0-33449 GCA_964648565.1 uncultured Thermoplasmatales archaeon | reverse complement strand
AGCGGAACACTTTGAATCATTTGATGACGGCATTAAATGGATTGAGGAACAATAACCTTTTTTAAATATTTTAAAACTAAATATTTGCTTTAGGTAAGGTAAAATAAAACATACTACCTTTACCAAGACCCGGACTCTCCACCCAGATCAATATAAAAAAGGTGATGAGTAGTTTTCAGACGTTGAATTCACAGATTGAACGTTCCCAGAATATTTTGGAGAACGCAGTTATGCTACTTCAACGAATGATTGATTAGGGCCGTGGAGATTAATTAGTGCAAATCTCTTTAAAGTTCCACATTATTTTAAAAAGATGCAGAGGAAAAATCATTTTAACCCCTACTTTATTTCAGGTTCTCTAATATATGACTTAAGTCAAAACCATCAATTAATATAAATCTATAAGATAACAATAAAGTAGATATAATCGTTAAAAATAATATAAATATTTGATAAAAGTTATTTTAGATGATTATTATCATAACATATGTATCATGGGCCAGTGGTCTAGGGGTTATGACGTCGCCCTTACAAGGCGGAGGTCACCGGTTCAATTCCGGTCTGGCCCATACCAGTTGTGAGAAAAGAAATTACCAGTACACTCCTTTTTGGCTGTTGTACTGGTTTTATACTCTTCTACCATTCATTTTTCTTGGATTTCAACAGAGCATTAAACCAGTCATAAGGCGCCATCCGATACCATTTATTCGCAGTTTGAGTATATCGGTAAGTGACTTTCACGCTGCTATGATACATATCATCACAAACCTCTTTCAGATTATACACACCTTAGTTTACCTTGGATCGGACAAGATTACCTGTTGCATACCAATGCCTTGATTTATCCGTATTCTCAAGGAGTTCACCTAAACGAAAATCAGCCTCAATCACCAAACAAATTAATTTTTCCTAAAAGGAATAGTTTAATATTTTATACTAATATAACAAAGTTGAAAAATGTTAGATCATACCATTGAATGGTTATCGGAAAACAAATTTGGATATCAAGATATAGATGGTATTAAATATCCGACTAAAAAAACAATTATTGAAATGCACGATTTTTTGGTTGAAAAATCATAAAAAAAGGTGAAAAAGCACATCAGGGAATACTGGATGACGGCGTTCTTTCATTCGAAGGAATTAAATTTTATTTGCATAAAAAAGAAAACAAGGAAGAAGATATTGTCTTTAAGGCAGCTCATATACTTAACAAATTTTTACAAGCTGGGCATCCCTTTGTAGATGGCAATAAGAGAACGGGATTTGTAACTCTCTGGTTATTTTTACAATTAAACGGATTCAAAATAAAATTCTCGTCTTACTCATATATTAACCATGTTAAGAAAATAAACAAATGGGCATCAGAAAAGGAAAAAGATAATGAAAAAGAGATAATTGAATGGATAAACAATCATTTAAAATAAAAGATTTTAATTTTAATCTGAAAGAGCTTTTAGTAAGCGTTTGTTATCTTTAACAAACTCACTAAATTCACTCGACAGGTCAACACTACCATATCTAATTGTATGCTTTTTATCTCTCGATGTTTTAAATGTAGACATTTTCTGACCTCAAAATATATTTATCTAACACATATTTATATATTCCTATCAATCTTGACAGATTAATCCATTTTACAATGTGAAATTGATAGTTGTGTTCACTCCTTTGTTCCGAAACTCGGAAATTCATTGGAATTTATAAACCTTGTCATTTGATTAAGAAAGTTCAATGTCATAAATACACGGATTTATAAATAACCACCTCAGAAACAATATCAGAAATCTTCTCCGACATACTCCGATAAAACCGTTTACACTATTTTTCTAAAATATTCAACACCGTAATCACAACCATCACCGGAATATCAGGAGAATCAACTAACTTTTTTGGCATATCCATTCAGTTGGTAACTTCCCAATCATATCCATGAATAATTGATAATAATATTTTTTCTCACTTACGGAACCACCACACACAGTAACATTGAATTGTTCCATACTAGTTTCAACCCACCAAGCACCATAAAAAATATATTCCATTAATTTGCTTTAATCATACACATTGTTAACTCCATTCATCAACACTGCATGTACAGTTTTACTAACTTTTTGACTAATTCAGGTAAGACGTTCTCCTAATACTTTTTCACATCAATTTGTATGCCACCGCTCAAGTTAAAATTCACATCAAGTTTACTAGGAATATAAATGGCATTATTACTTACTTTTACACCGCGATGCAACTTATATATTCCAGTAGAGGAACAAAAACTAAATCCTGGCAATACTATCAAAATACACACAGAATGAACATTACCCTCCAGAGCCATTACGTAAGGATTTAGATCCCATCATCTAAGAAGAACGACGGAATCGTTCAAACATGATAGCGATTGCCATAGAATATTACATTATGCCACATTACAAACAATGATCTAAAAATAAGTAGTCACCTCCAAGACCTTTTTTGAAAAATGCTGGTAATTCTAACAGGAGAAAACAGATTTTATCCCGGTCTGGCCCATCTTACTTTTTAATTTATTTATGCTTATTTGTTTTTCAAAAATGTTACTAGTTTCTCAAGTGAATTAGCCCGATGAGAAATCCTATTTTTTTCTTTTGTTTCAATTTCTGCAAATGTCTTATCAAAACCGTTTGGTTTGAATATTGGATCATAACCAAATCCTTTGCTACCTTGTTTCTCTCTTGTAATAATTCCTTGACAACTGCCAATGAATAATTGAATGTCTCCCTTAGGAGTACCATATGCAAAAACTGATCGGAACTGAGCTGTTCTTTTTTCATCAATAACATTCTTCATTAATTCTAAAATACCATCAAGACCAATTGTAAAATACACATATGATGAATACACACCAGGAAATCCTTTTAGTGCGTCGATAAAGAGTCCTGCATCTTCTAAAATAAATGGATGATCAATGTTTTTTTGATGGAAATGTTTTACACCAAATTGAGCAACTTCTTCAAGTGTTTCAGTTTGAATTTCCGGATACCCATAATTTTTTTGAATAATGTTATAATCAAATGGTTTTAGTTTTTCTGTTGCTTCATGAACTTTTCCGTTGTTACTCGTAATGAAATAGAGAGTTTTCATCGGTATCGACCTCGTTTAACTATATCATCAATTTTTTCTTTTACGATTGCGGCGTTTTCATTATATGTTTCAGCGTATGCGTTTAATACATATGAAAAAAAATTTGCATGGGATGAATGTGTAGATTCTAATGCTTCCATAAGTAAATGTAAGTCTACACCTCGTTTTTCGATTTCAGAGGTAATTTCACTAAGTCCAAAATCGATGAAATAGACTTTATTATCCGATAAAATCATATTGGATGTGGTTAAATCACCGTGAATGATTTCAGCGTTATGAAGTAATCCGATTTGAGATCCTATTTGATAACATAGTTTCTTTCGTTGTAATGAAGGGATTGAATCAAAAATATCTTTAATTCTTTTTCCTTTTACATATTCAAAGGTAATGCTTCCGTTAGTTAAGTCCACATCATAGATAATGGGAACCGATACACCATGTGATCGTGATAATGATATTACTTTTGCTTCTTGTTTGGTTCGACTTTGAATTAAAACTTGATCTATTTCTTTGATACGGTATCGTTTATGCACTCGTTTTTTAATTACTGCATCATAGCCTAAATAAGTGGATTTGATGATTTTTGCTTCTGCTCCTTGATACAGTATTTTTTGATCAGTCACGCCAGGTCACCTCCACCATATCTGTTCGGAATCGTTGATCAATAATGGTTTGATTGATATTCATGGATATGCCACTATCATGCATTAGATAGCCTAACCATGCAATCATTGCTCCGTTGTCAACACAAAGATCTTTTCGAGGGACAAAGAATGATGCACCGCGGTCTTCAGCCATCATACCTACCATGTCACGTAATCGTTGATTGGCTGCTACTCCTCCGCCTAAAAGCACCTGATTTTTTTCCGTGTGAGCCATTGCTCTTTCTGTTATCTCAGTGAGTGCTGCAAATGTAGTTTCCTGTAATGAATAACTAATATCTTCGATTGGTCTTTTTTCAGAAGCGTACTGTTGTGCACGGGTAAGAAGTCCTGAAAATGCGATATCCATGCCTTTAACACTATAGGGAAGAGGAAGATAAGTTGATCCTTTTTGTGCATGTTTTTCAATAGTAGGTCCGCTAGGAAACGGAAGATTTATGGTTCGTCCGAATTTATCTAAGCAGTTACCAATACCGATATCTAATGTTTCTCCAAACACACGATATTTTCCTTCAGCAAACGCAATTACTTGAGTGTTTGCTCCAGATGTATATAGTAATACGGGATCGGTGCATTTAGGAATTGTACCTCGGCCTATTTCAAGATGAGCAACACAATGGTTCACTCCAATGATTGGTTTTTGAATGCGAAGTGATAATGCTCGAGCGGCAGTTGCTGCGGTTCGTAAGCAGGGTCCTAGTCCAGGTCCTTGCGAAAAAGAGACCAAATCGATTGATGAAAGGGTCGTATTGGCTTTGAGTAACGCTTGTTCGATTAAGGATGCAACGTGTTCAGCATGATGATTCGCTGCTTCTCGTGGATGAATACCACCGGTTTCTGGATGATATGTTTTTATCATATTTGATAAAACAATACAATTTTTTTGTTTATTTTCAACGATACCAATTCCAATGGAGTGTGCTGTTCCTTCAATGCCAAGAGTGATCATATGAAAACAAAACTGTAATTGCACACTCATTTAAAAAATAGCTATCAACATTACGTAAAAATAATCAGTTCAATACTACTTTTAATCAAGAACTCATTTTTTTGGTTTTAATATTTTAATTCATATTGAGAATTCACAAAATCAAAATATCGATGCAGCAAAAAAAACATTGCATCTTCACTAATAAGAGATGCTGTTTTACTTGCTTTGATACCAAATTTTCCAATAAAATCCCAAAGGAAAAATCGTTTCATCAGTTCAGTTGAATAAGAGTTTATTTTATTTTTTACGATACATTCAGCAGCGATTTCTCCACTGATCAGTGCTCTTCTAATCCCTTCACCCAGATACGGAAATGTGCCAACTCCTGCATCTCCAACAAATAAAATATTATTCTTTTGAAATGGTGGTTGTAATCCAAGTGGGATTAATCCACCGGCATAATAGACTGGTTTTCCAGTAATATTCATTTTATTCATAAATGAGTGCAGTAATTTTGGTAATGAAACTTTTCGAGTTTCAAGTAAACCAACGCCTATATTTACTTCTTTATTTTCATGGTTTCTTGGAAAAATCCAATAATATCCGACTTTTCCGAAATAATAAATCATGATTCGATGTCGATGAAAAAAGTTACAATTGGTAAGGGTTTCTTGATATGTCAATCCTTTCAATCCTTGATCTAATCCTAATGATTTTTTAATAATACTAGGACACCCGGAAGCATCAACGATAACCTCAGCTGATAATTGGTTTACTTTTGATATTCGCTTATTCGTCTGAATGTTAACATCATATTGTTTAGCAATCTTTGCTAATTGATTGATAAATACAGGTTTATTAAGCATAAACGTAGGACTATTTGAAGGAGGGAATTTTTCATAATATGTTTTATCTCCAATGATGATTTCTACTTGATGTATACTATTAAAAACACTTTTTCCTTCGGGAATCCATTGATTATTAATTTCTGAAAAAAATGCTTCACCACATCGACGTCCATCATGATTATACGCAATATTAGGATGCCGTTCATACAAGGAAACAGAAATATGTTTGTCAAGTTTTTTTAATGAAATCGCAGTGCTTAATCCTGCAACGCCACCACCAATGATATCTACCTGCATGCTACAATGTAAAACATGTTTTTTAGTTAAATAATCTTTTACCAAAGAAAACAAAAGAGAGTTGAGGAAAGATTAGGGTGTAATACCAATTGTTACACTGACTTCATTAATATTCCATGTTTTCTTATGTTCTGCATGTATTGAAGAAGTTATTTCAAATGGTTTGGATCTTGTTTCATTAGCAATATATTCTTTCCAATCTTTTACTGCATTTTTTTGATCATCTGGAATAGTTACTTGGGTTTGAATGTGTTGTTCTACATCAAGATTAAGTTCTTTTCGCATAGATTGAATTCGTCTCACTAACTCTCGAGCAAAGCCTTCTGCTTCAAGTTCTTCAGTTAGTTCAGTGTCAAGAAGAAGTATCGCATCACCTGCTTGGGTTCGTGCGATGTGTTCTTTTTCTTCTTCTTCAACGAAGAAATCATCTTTTGAAAACGCTATTTTTTCTCCATCTATCTCAAGAGTTATTGATCCTTGTTTTTGAAGTGTTTCATAAAGATTGACTGGATCCATCTGGGGGATAATCTTATTGAACGATCCCATTTTTTCTTTTAACCTTGGACCAAGTACCGCAAAATTTGGTTTGACCTTGCGATTAATGTATTTATCTGTTTTTCGTTCAAAAGAGATTTTTTTGACATTGACTTCTTCAACGAGTAAATCTAATAAATTCTTGATGTTTTCTTCAACGTGTTTATCACAAACAAGCATTGCTTCAGGAAGTGGATAACGAACGTTGATTCCAATCTTTGATCGTAAAGCTCTTCCTACTTCAACAAGACCTCTGATTTGTTTCATTCCATATTCTAATTCATCATTGATCTGATTTGTTTCAACTGTTGGGTAATCACAGAGATGGATACTTTCAGGCATAGAATCCGTGCGAAGATTTTGATAGATTTCCTCAGTAATAAATGGAGTGAACGGAGCAATTACTGTTGAAATTCCAAGAAAGATTTCATAAATCGTGGTGTATGCAGCAAGTTTATCCATGGTTTTTTCTTCTTCCCATAATCGTTTCCTACTTCGACGTAAATACCAATTACTAAAATCATCAATGATGAATTGTTCAACAGCTCGGGCAGCTTTATGAGTATTAAACGTTTTCATTTTTGACCGAACGGTTTTTACAAGTTTGTTATATCGACTTAAAATCCATTTGTCCAAAGGAGAGCGTTTTTCAAAATCTACTCTATCGTTATCATAATCAAATGCGTCAATTGAAGCATAGGTAGTAAAGAAATTGTATGAGTTCCATACGGTTAAAATGAACTTTGCAAGCGTTTCTTTTACTGCTTCTTCATAAAAACGAGTTGAGTTCCAAGGAGCATTTGAAGAAATAAGATACCATCGAAGTGCATCTGCACCTTCACGGTCAAGAATAATATCCGGATTGACGTAATTTCGTTTACTCTTACTCATTTTTTGACTGTCTTTATCTAAGACAAGACCAAGGGTGAGTACATTTTTGTATGGAGGTTTATTAAATAAAATCGTTGAAATCGCAAGTAATGAATAAAACCAGCCACGAGTTTGATCAAGTGCTTCACTAATAAAATCCACTGGGAAATTATGATCGAACTCATCTTTATTTTCAAATGGGTAATGCCATTGAGCAAAAAAAGCACTTCCGCTATCATACCAACAATCAATGACCTCTGGTTCCCGCACCATCTTACTGTTACACTTAGGGCAAGGGATTTCTAATTCATCAACATAGGGTTTATGCAAATCATAATCATCAGTAAAATTCTTACTTAATTCACATAATTCCGCTACACTCCCAACACATATCTGATGATGGCATTTTTTGTTTTCACACGTCCAAATAGGAAGCGGAGTACCCCAATACCGATTTCTTGATAACGCCCAATCTTTTACATCATTGATAAAAGCACCAAATCGTCCTTGTTGTAAATGGTGAGGATACCAATTGATTTGATTATTATTATTTGTTAACTCTTTTTGAACTTGACTCATTCCAATAAACCAAGATTCCATTGCATAATATAATAATGGAGAATCACAACGCCAACAGAATGGGTATTCATGCTCATATTCATGAACTCCTTCGAGTAATCCTTTTTCATCTAAATAGTTGATTATTTTCGGATCTGCATCTTTTACGAATTCATTTTTCCATAATTCTACTTCTTCTTTGAAGGTACCATCCAAATTAACTAATTGAACAACAGGAAGATCATATGTTTTACCTATATTATAATCATCTTCACCAAAAGCTGGTGCGATATGAACAATTCCTGTTCCATCATCCATGGTCACAAAATCAGCACAAATAATATACCATGCTTTTTTGTCAGGATGAGCATAAGAAAACAATGGTTCGTATTCAGTATGTTCAAGTTCTTTTCCTTTGAATCCATCTAAAAGCTCATAATCTTCTCCTTTTAACAATGATGCAGCTCGTTGTTCAGCTAAAATCATTTCTTCTCCATGATACCTAACCTTAATGTATAATTCATCAGGATGAACTGCAAGAGCAACATTAGAAAGAAGAGTCCACGGCGTAGTTGTCCATGCTAAAAAAAACGTGTTTTCATTTTTTAATTTGAACTTCACAAAAATGGAGGGATCTTCCACGGTTTTATATCCTTGTGCAACTTCGTGAGCAGAAAGTGCAGTACCACAACGAGGACAATATGGCACAACCTTATGCCCTTTATACAATAATTTTTTTTTCCATGCTTGTTGTAATGACCACCATACAGATTCAATATAATCATTTTTCAAAGTGATATATGGATTATCCATATCCAACCAAAAACCAATTCGTTCGGTAAGATCAACCCACGCATTCTCATAAGAAAAAACACTGTTCTTACATTCATTATTAAATTTTTTTAATCCATAGGTTTCAACGTCATGTTTATCGTTCAATCCAAGTTTTTTTTCAACTTCGATTTCAACAGGCAACCCATGAGTATCCCATCCAGCTTTTCTTAAAATATAATGACCATTCATGGTTTGATATCTGAGGACTAAATCTTTGATGACTCGAGTAAGAACATGACCTGGATGAGGCATTCCATTAGCTGTTGGAGGACCTTCTAAGAAAACATAGGGAGGATCATCTTTTCTTTGCGTAATCGATTTATTAAAAATATCATGATCTTTCCAAAAGGAAAGCATGTTTTTTTCTACAGCTTGAGGTTTGTACTTTTGAGATGCTGCTTGAATCATAGGGGTTTTCACCAAAGAATTCTTAGTTGATTTACATATTACTTGTTCTTGGAGAACTCACAGATAATAAAACAGACCTATTAAAATGATTTGCATTCCTTTTTTGAAAAAAATAATGATTGATTAATACTTTGTGATATCATTTAATTTCATAATTTCTCGTAAGAAGGATGTTGCATAGGATCCTTTTAACAATGAAAATGATAACGTGACTTTTTGATGATTATGATGAAACTCATCTTTTCCAATTGATGCAGAAACATCAGAGATCTTAGAAAGCAATGTTCGATAGGTTCCATATGATGAAGCAGCAGGAATTTCTGGAATGATAAAATCTCGAATATCAACTTGTTCCTCTTTGATGATTTGTTGTTGTATCTTTCCCATTTTTCCTAGTGCATACGTTGATTCTGAACCTGGAACAATACAAGATACAAGTGCTTTTCCTCTTTTTATTTGTTGATTTACTTTATCAATATTTTGATCTGAAACAGAAATGGGATTGATATCTACTCCGTCATGAGTAACGGGTAAAATAACGTCTCCTTTGATTGCTTGATGAATTGGTATTTTGTTTTTTATACGAGTTGAAAGCATGCGATTGAACAAATATGATTGGAATGCATAGACAAACATAGTCAGTAGATTCTTTGGTAATTTTTGTAATGCACCAGGGTAATCAGTTGGATTGTTCGTTAAATGTTGCAGCATTATCTTTTCAAATCGTAATCGTTTCGGAAAGGTGTGAAATCCAGTTTTATAATCTAATGATTCAGTTAATTCCCTTCGAGCAATAGTTGCATCTTCGCCTTCAAATTCAGATAGTTCTGTTAAATAAATATGGACTGCTTTTTTGAAATCAGCAGATACCATTGCTCTTCCCACTTTATGGGTTATTGGACGTATTCCTCCAAATCGTTGGACGCCAAAAAAATTTGGGAATCCGTTCATTGATTGGAATGGATGAATCAATTCATCAAGGTCTTGTTGCTGAATTGTTGAGGAAACATTTCGGATGATGATAGTAAACGCATTTCCTTTAAGATCACCGATGTGTAATCGTTTTTTAGTATGATAGAGGATTGTAACTTTTACATCGGGAATACTAACAGTTTTAATTTTTTCTTTTGAAATATTATACAAACAAAGCAGTTGAGTAGTAATAGCTCGTTTATCTTTTGTTCCAGCAAATGAAATCCTTTTTTTTGAAATATGTAATTTTTTTGCAAATTCTCGGATAAGATCATTAGTTTCCCAGTTTTTAGCTGTTACCTTAATAAGAAGAAAACGGCCGTTAGGATCCTTTGGAAAATCAGTAGATTCTTCAGTTACAATAAAATCTTCTGGTTGATAACGAAGTAATCCTTTAATACCTGGATTAGAAGTGTAAAAAGTGGATAATCCAATGGATTGTTCTACAGTTGAAGGTTGTATCATTAAATCTCAAAAAAATAGTATGAAATTAGGTTATTTCAATACTTTCTTTAATTGTTTTTTAAAGGTTTCCGTTTCTTTTTGTACTTGCTTGGTTGCTTTTTTGAGCAAATCAACTGGTGTTGATTTCGCACCAGTAATCAATCGAATATAAATAATTCTAGATGGCGCTGAAGGATGCTTTGTTATCACTGAAGCATAGTCAACTTCATCATAAGAAAGTAATACCTGTACAAGAGGATTTAGCAAGGTTTCATTTTCCCCGCTTACTTCGATTTCAAGTTGTTTAGCAGTATTTGTTATCACATTTGATTCCATGGTTTACTTCACCTTTTCTTCATCAATCAATTTTTTCTTAAATCATAACCTTTTTTGTCATCACATTTTTGATAAATCAAATTCGCCATAATCCTGAGCTGTTTTCCGTTTTTGCCGATGACCACAAACCGTACATTCCAAAACGGATTTTTTTCGTTCCAATGGATTTCGGCATTCAGTACAAAATCCTTTTATGACTCCATAACTAGCTCCTTTTGTAGTCAATTGTAGACTAGGATCAACTTGAATGACTTTTGCACGGAATATATCCCCAAGTGAAAAAACACTTTCAGGATCTTTTACATATGATGTTGAAATCTCGGATATATGAAGTGTACCATTAGTATCACCTGAGATATCACGTTTTTTTCCTATGACATGAATCACATCAGCAATAATCATTGAAGATCGTACACTACGTACTTCTGCAAGTACAGTATCACCTTTTTGAACCATTACTGGGATACTAGTGTATGGTTTTACTGTTGCGGCATGTGCCTTTGTATTAACCTCATATTTTCCAAGTCGTGCTGCACGAATGATACCTTCATCATCATATGTACCATCGCCAGCGAGTAATTCTTCTGAAGTTGACAATTTGTCACCGGGGAACACGATTTTTTCTTTCATTGTAAAACCTATTAATTTCTCATTTATTGGAATACTAAGCATCGATAGCATTGTTTTAAACCTTGTGGTATGATATCCATGATTTTTTTTAATCCCAAAAACCTCGAGTACGAGCATAATGAACTTCTGCTTTATGAATATCTCTAAGAAAAAGAAGTTCGGTTTCCTCTGATTTCTTCATCAATCGAGGATCATGTTTTCGAAGAATCCGAGCTGCTGTATCTGGACCAATCCCACGTCCCATTAATGCCATAATTGCAGGTTTACCATAGGATAGTACTAAACTTGCGTTTTTATAAATTCGTTGTAACTCTTTTTTCTGTTTTTGAGAAGAGTTTTTTGTTAACACATTAAATTCATCTCTTCGATAACGAGGTAGTACTGCAATCTTTATTGCATTGCATCGTGGACACCGGGGTTTTTTGGTTACTCGTTCCACACTAGAACTCCAAGTTTTATGACAATTCACACAAGCAAATGTGATTGATGTATCTTCTAATCGTTTTTTAAGTGCCATAAGAATGGTTCGATCAGCCCGTTTCGGAGCCATTAACCCCCTCATGGTCTCGGTTCCAGCTAGACCTATCGGCGATAATGCTTGAATGTGAATCTCAATAGTGTGGTTTTGAATCTTTTTAAGAATATTAGCCGTATTATCAATATCCATTCGATTCCAAATGAGTTTATCAATTGCTTCTGAAAAAATAGGAGTGTGTTCAAAAAGAGCGAATAATCGTTTTACTCCAATATTTTTTACATCGAAATCTTTTCGTAATGCACCGAATTTCCGAGCCGCATGAACAAGTTGCCAACGAATATATGTTGAATTACTAATGATAGTTTGTAACAAATATACTAATGATTCTGGTTTGATTGAAAAAAGAATATCTTTTATTTTCTGCGGAGGAATTCTTCCAGGAAGTTCCAATTGGATTCGATAGGGATCATTAGTGATACCAATACTTTCTCCAATGGATTGTGCTAAAAAGGCTGAAATGATTCTTCCAAGTGTTTCATTAACCTTTGTTCCACCACAAATATTAATGATCATTGTTTGATCTTCGACTTCAAGGGTAATCGTTTGATCATCAGGTACAATGAATCCTTTTCGAAGTTGTTTTTGCACATGGTCTTCTAATTTTTTTAATGATTCATGATTACAGGGATATTCACTAATATGTTGTCTTTCTGCTATTCTTCTTCGTAAGGATCCTACTTCCTGAGATACAGAGAAGGGAACTGGGATGTCTTCACCAGTCCATGAGGGAACTTCTCCGATTTCTTTTGATTGTGAAACAAGGATTTCTTCTTCCTCTCTTTTCACAATGATCCATGGTCGTCCATGTAAAATAAATCGGGCACCTTCAAATCCATAATTTAATACAAAGCTTTCATCTAGTTTTCCAATTCGTTTTCTAGAAGAAATATCTACTGCGACATAGGTTTTTTCATCAGGTATCATGGAGATGTTATCAAGAAAATATGTTCGAGATCGTCGTCTTTTCCCAATGGTATCCTCTTCAACCCAAATGCTTCGTTGATTACGTAATTGCTCAATTAAGTTATTAAATTCCTCTTTTGATAAGGTATGAAATGGATAGGATCGATGTATAATTGAAAACAGTATATTTCGTTGAATTGACCCATATTCTAATGCAATAGAAATAAGTTGATTAGATAAGACCGATAAAGGATTTTTTCTAACAATTAAGGGTTCAAGTTCTGCATGTAATGTTTTTCGTGCAATCACTAAGCTTTCTGCTAAATCCTCAGGATTTGTCGCAAGAATGATTCCTTGGGAAACCGCAGTACTTTGATGACCTGATCTTCCTAACCGTTGTACAATACGAGTTACTTCCCGAGGGGAATTATACTGGATCACATAATCAGTTTGACCAACATCTATACCTAGTTCTAGAGAGGATGTGCAGATCAATGCGTCTAATTTGCTTTGCTTGAATTGATCTTCGGCTTCAATACGTGCATCCTTTGATAATGAGCCGTGATGAACACCAATTGGAAATTCAGGATATTGTTGATGAAAACGAGATGCTAAAATTTCAGCTCCATCTCTTGTATTAATAAACAATAATGTGGAAATATGATTCTCAACAAGTTCTTTGCATCGAAGTAACGCACTTGCCGAGGATGGATCCATTGATAATTTAGCCGCAAATTTATGATGTTCTGAGGTTATGGTTGGTAATTCTACGGTTAAATCCATTTGTTTAGTTGCATCTACTTCGACAATGGTGACTTGACGTTTTTGATCCTTTGAAAAACCACCAAGATATGAGGCTACTTCCTGAGCTGAGCCAACAGTTGCTGAAAGGCCTATGCGTTGAAACGAATGGTTTCTTTGTTTGGTTAATTCCCCAAGTCTTTCCATAGCAACAGCAAGTTGCGCACCTCGTTCATCATAGGCGAGCTCATGAATTTCATCGATGATGATCCAGCGAACTTTGAGTAAATGTGAACGTAATCGTTTTCCAGTAAATAAGATTTGAAATGTTTCGGGTGTGGTGATCAACATATCTGGAGGATTTATAGATTGTTTTGCTCGTTCCTTTTTTGTGGTATCGCCATGTCTTACGGCTATAGATATGTCTAAAATTTTTCCCCATTCAACCGTTCGTCTAAGCATATCTCGATTTAATGCTCGGAGAGGCGTAATGTAAATAATGGAGATGCCTTTTTGCTCATTGTTTTGATTTTTTTGGTTAAGAAATTGATGAAAAACAGGAAGAATAGCTGCTTCAGTTTTTCCATGTCCTGTGGGTGCAAGTAACAATACGTGTTGCTTATCAAGAATTGGTGGAATTGCTTTTTGTTGTGGTTCCGTTGGTTGAGTAATATGATGTGAAATTAAAAGATGTTGAATGGAAGGTTGAAGTTGGGAGAATACAGAACACATAACGCTCAAGAGATAAATGAAAAAAAGAAGGGTTTAATAGATTTGGGATTTGGTATTACTCGCTGTAGATTGCACCGTAGAAGATTACGCCCATACCAAACCAGAAAATAGTCAATATGTAGAATATTGCATTTAAAAATCCGATGCTTGTAGCAATTAAAAGTAAGATTAAGGGAAGTAATAAAAGGAGAAATATTGCTAAAAGATTGCCAACGTTTTCTGAGAGATCTATATTCATTATGTTTTCCGCCTTATTTTTTTAATATTTTTTGTGGATAATAGAGATGAATTATTTAAGTTTAACCAAAAAAATAATTAAAAAACGGGTATAATGAATTTTGGGTGTAATAGAATTTGACTGGGAGCTATTCTTCTGGTTGCATATGTTGAATGGTTCCAAGATAACTACCATCTAGGAGGAAAAATTCACTTTGGTCATGATCAATGATATTGTTCATAGGGCCCATGATTCCATCTTTATTTACTGCCATTCCCCCACATAACGGATTAAACGCAGGAAGGATGATGATTTCCATGGTGGGATTAAAAGAGGAGTATCGTTCTTTTGTTTTTTCAAGGTTAAATCTTGTTTTCACCCAACAACTTTCATAGGTTTCATATTTTAGTCGATCTTGTAACATGACGGTGGGATGAGTATGGGCCATGAGAAGATAAGATGCTTGTAAAACTGATTGTTTTGGCCATCGATGACCATGAATCAGCCCAATTGAATCTAAAACCGTGCCATCTGATTCATGTAAGATAACTTCATCTGGAAGATACCATTTGATATTACCATCATGGTTTCCAGGGACAACATGAATGTTTCCCAGTTTGTTTAAATCAGCAAAAAAACGTTTTAATTGTTTTTTTTCATGAAATGGGGTTTGAGGTATTGAATGTTTGATATCTCCGAGGAGCACAATATCGTTGGGTTGATGATCAGTACATATTTTTTTGATCATATACCACATCTGAGGTAATTGAGAGGATACATGAAGTCCTTGATCTTGTAATTCGTTTTCAATGCCGATGTGTAAATCAGCTAGAATCAACATTTTTCTTTCTTTTATGAATAAAGCAGGGGTTTGATGAATTGGTTGAATAGTAAACGTTGACATTAGGTATCAGCCCAAACCAGTGATTGAAGGAATTGGAATGAATGATAAAAAGATATTAAGCATTACCAAGAAATAAAGTTGGAGTCCAAGCCAAAAAAAAGGAATGAGTATGATCAATTTAGTTAGAAACTGATACTTATTTTTAATTATGGTTTTACAAAGCATATTATGAATTAATACGGCAGGAAATGCATACAGGAAAAAGAAGAAAACAAGAATGATACACTGAACGAGGAAAAATATAATGGTAATTAATGCGGTATTTTGTGTTGCTGGTAGGGTAAGGAAACTGAGACTAAAGAGAAATGAAAATTGCAGTTCAACTAACAGAAATAAGATTCCAAAAATGATACCATACATTAGAATGCGAACCCATCGTTTTTGAAATAAGGGAGGAGCATCTTTTTTAGCAGGTAACAACCGATTTTTTGTTTTTGCAGACCAGTAAAAAAGGATGCTTGCTAGTGCAGCTATCCATAAAAGAATACTTATCAGCGGGAGGATAATGCCGTTTTCTGAATTTTCTGTGTTTGAAGTGTAAAAATGGTCGTCAACAAAAAGTAATGTAGATTCTCCTTGAATAAAAACTGGAGAGGATTCTTGTTGATTCAAAGTAATAGTAAACTCTGGTCCTCGTCCAGCTAGCATCATAGCATTAGAAAGATGATTGCCATCAATTAAAACATTATGAGAAGAGTTCAAAAGAATAATTCCGCTGTTAAATAGTTCTGAAAGATAAGGGATAACAGTTTCTAGTTGTTGATTAACTGGGAGAACCGATTGGTCAACGGTATCATCTATGCTTGAAATGGTATCTGTAAAATCATCAAGCAAGGGAAGAATACTTATTGATGGTGAATCAAGTTGGGTGATAGAAAGTATGGCTTCACTTGAAGAATTATCATTAATGAGTAATGGAAAAAAATGTACTGTCGACTGTTGATGAAGTGATATTTTTTTTGATGTTTTGATAAGGATAATCTGATCAGACTGAGAAACATGATAAACGACATTTTCTTTATTGAGGATATCAATTTCTGAGTTATATGGATAAATCAATGAGGTATTCGTTGGAACCGTAAAAAGAGATTTTTCATCTGAAATGATTCCTATACCCGTAGATGGTAGTTGACTAGTAACGGGTAATTGGAAGAATCCACCGAATCCATAGGATCGATTATGGTTTACTTGATATTTTTGAGTATCACTTCCAAAAAGAGCGATACCATTTTTTATTTTGAGTGAAACATTTGAAAAAGAAGTGACGATCTCATCTTTTAAACTAAGCAGTTCTGCAGCAGAATATTCATTGATACTTGATAAGTATGTGGTATTAACTACGAAAACATCTGCATCATTTAATCTTGTTTCAGAAAACAATGGAAAACCATACAAAGTAGATAGTGATGTAAAATCAGGTAGTTCTAAAAATGATGAAATATCCTGTAAAAAAGGCATATATTGCTGAATGGAATTTGAATCTTGATCGAATTGAATTCCTTGAAATGATCCAGAAAGTGAAATATCTCCAATAAGATAAATCGCTGTTGTCTCATTAGTTGAGAGTTGTATGGAATTTGAATCTTGAAATAATTGCGCTGAAACAGAGGGCAGAAAAAGTGATATGCCAACTAAAAAAAGAACTAATGAACGAATAATGTTTTTGAATTTTTTTTGATGATTAGTGTACATATTCATTAAGCACCATTGGAATTGTGTCAATAATATCTGTAGCAAGAAAACCAAATGATGATTTTTTAAATGCTTGGTTCCCAGCTTCACCATTAAGAAATGCAGCAATACGTACCGCATTCATCAGAGAAACGTTCTTTGAAAGTAACGCAGCAATAATTCCAGCCAGAACATCTCCTGTACCACCAACAGTCATAGCTGGATTATGAATGGTGTTTAACCGTATAGATTCTCCATCGCTTAAAATATCTGTTGGGCCTTTTAAAAACAAGGTCGCATTCAGTTTTTTTGCCCATGATCGAATTTGTTTTTGTTTTTCAGTTAAATCTAACGAGAGTTTTTCACCAGTTAATTTTGTAAATTCTTTGGCGTGTGGAGTTATAACAGTTTCAGAGTCTTTTAAAAGATGATGCTGATTAAATAATGGTTGAATTCCATCTGCATCTATGACTAATCTTTTTGAAGCAGAAACAGCTTCTTTGATAATTGATCTTACCGCACTATTTGTTTCTTCTTCAAGGCCTAGCCCGGGACCAATAAGGATGCTATCAGCTTTTTTAATCAACGGTATGATAGTTGCAACATCCGAATTAGAAAGAAAGGTTTCTGATTGAAGTGAGTGTACTATGAGATTAGGTGAAAAAGAAGCAATGGTTCTTGCTGCTTCTTTTGGAGCAGCAACAAATGATAAATCAGCACCGGTGCGAAGAGCAGCAAGTGCTGATAAAGCGGGAGCACCAGTGAACGGTCCACCACCGATCACAAGAACACTTCCGTTTTGACCTTTATGGGATTCCTTTTTTGACCGAGGATAATAGACACTGAGTTCTCCTGGACCAACATGAGTTTGTGCTTTTTTAGGAATCTTTATATCTGTAATGATCAGCTGGCCACAATTTGTTTCTGCCATATCTGGTTTTTTATCATGAAAAGTAATGGTTGTATTTGGATGAACTGTTTTTTTTGTACCTAGACCTGTTGGTATATCCACTGAAACAATGAGTTTATCATCTAATTTATTAATCATAGATACAATTTCATCATATGGAGGCCGAAGTTCCCCAGAAATACCAACTCCAAGCATTGCATCAACAATCACCGTTGATTCAGTTAATCTTGAAAACAATTTATCTAAATGCCTTTGATCATATAGTGTTATAGGTAATGATTTTAATTTTGAAAAGTTTAGGTGAGCAATATCCGTGTGAATCTTTTCTTCCTTACCGACAAGAAAAAGGGTGACCGGAAATTTTTTTGAAAGATATCGAGCAGCAACAAAACCATCTCCCCCATTATTACCCGGACCGCAAATAACAACAATTTTTGGATTTTTAGTGTTTTTTTCAATATAGTCTGCTACATTTTTTCCTGCATGTTCCATCAGTTTATCCGGAGGAGTCCCATAATATTCAGCATTTATATCTAACACTTTCACTTCTTTGCCGGTAATCATCGAAAAATCCACCAAAACCTATAACAATTTATACTGTATATATGTCCTTCGTTATTGCGCTATTTTAAAAAATAGTTGGAGGAAAACGATAACATGCTTCCAAGAGGAATGAATCCAAAGCAAATGAATCAAATGATGAAGAAATTAGGAATTAATGTCAAAGATATTCCTAATGTTGAAAAAGTAATTATTCTCACTGAAAAGAAAGAATATGTTTTTTCTGAGGCAGAAGTCACCGTAATGGATGCTCAAGGTCAGAAGACATATCAAGTAGTAGGAAATCCAGTTGTTGCAAATCGTGAGAAGAAACTTCCTAAAGAAGATATTGCCTTAGTGGTTGAACAAACCGGTGTTTCTGAGGAAAAAGCTCAAAAAACATTAAAAGAAACTGAGGGCGATATTGCTGAAGCCATCATGAAACTTTCTTCTGATTGAATGCATTCGTAACTAATTAAGAAAAAAGAATGTATTACTAAATATCTATAGTCTAACTAGTGCCTTGGATGGTGAGTGAAGTTTGGATAAAAGACGATGTCGACGCTGTCAAAAACTATTTCCAGTGTGTGACTTGGCACAACATCAATTATATGGGCTTATTTGTAAGGAATGCTACGATAATATGCAGAGTAAATAATCATTAATAACATTGTTTTCAATTTATTAATTGAAAAGTTAGAATTAATCACATAATTTTTTAAAGGGATACTCATTATACAATGTACTTGGTGACAAACATGGCGAGAAAAAGTGCTGAGCAAATAAAAAAAGACGAATTAAAGGTTCTAAGATCATTAAAACAAAACGCGCGTGGAAGCATTGAAAATATTTCAAATAAATATAATTTTTCCCGCCAAAAAGTATGGCGCATAATCAAACGCCTTGAAAAGAACAAAAAAATCTGGGGTTATTCAACAGTAACCGATGATGAAAAACTTGAAGAGAAACGATTCATCATTCTCATCAAACGATCAACTGAACCAGTTGATGATGCCATCCAAAAAATCGTAGATTTTACCATGAATCATCAGCAAGGTGAGATGAGTATCGATATTCAATGCAGTAGTTATCTTCATGGTCATTATGATTGGATGTTTATTGTGAATGCAAAAGATATGAAAGATGTAAAACGATTTACCCATCTGTTATCTAAAGAATATGAACTCTGGATTAATGAAATCCTTGTTCTCCAAAATATATTCCCCGTTAAGAAATGTGGTATCTTTAACCCAAACATGCAAAAAATAAAGGAATTATTCTAGATTGATAGAATAATTTCCAATCATCTCTTATTTTTTTATGCTTTTATAGTATCCAATCGTTCTTGAATAACAGTAGCTAATCGTTTAATTCCTTCTTCTATCTGATCATTTGAGGAATAAGAAAAGTTCAATCTCATTGATCGTTCGCCGCCACCATCAACATGAAATGCTTTACCATGAACATAGGCAACCTTATGTTTAATGGCATCAAGAAACATGGTTTCAGTATCAATTCCTTCTGGAAGTGTTACCCACGCAAACATGCCACCATGAGGTTTATTACACGTATACCCTTCTGGGAAATATTGTTCAATAGCTGAAATCATTTGATCTCGCTTTGGTTTATACATTTCATTTATTTTTAAAATGTGAAGATCTAACGAACCTTGTCGAGTGAACTCATTAGCAATATACTGGGTAAAGGTGTTGGTACAAAGATCTAATGCTTGTTTACAGATCACCATTTTTCTAGTTAATTCTTCTGAAGCAATAGTCCATGCTAATCTAAATCCAGGTGAGAGTATTTTTGAAAATGTGGACATGTAAATAACTCTGCCATCATCATCAAATGCCTTAATCGGCTTTACATGATCAATATCATAATTTAATTTTCCATAAGGATCATCTTCAATTATAACAAGGTCATATTCATGAGCTATATCGATGAGTTCTTTTCTTCTTTTTTCAGGCATCACCACGCCAGCTGGATTTTGAAACGTGGGAACAACATAGATAAATTTTGGAATAACATCATCACGTATCATTTCTTTAATCGTATCTTCTAAAAGATCCATTCTCATACCGTTTTTATCAAGTGGAATCCCTGTTAAATTACTTTCATAACTTTTAAAGGCGTTGATACCACCTAGATAGGTAGGTAATCCCACTAATGCGGTGTCTCCAGGATTTAAAAAGAGTTTTCCAACCATGTCTAGTGCTTGTTGAGAGCCATTGGTGATGATAACATTTTCTGCAGTGACATCCTCGACACCATCTTTATATGCGCGTTCAGCGATGCCTTTACGTAGTTCAGTTAAACCTTGGGTTGTACCATATTGTAATGCGCTTTTTCCATGGTTTCGTAACACTGACTGAATGATAGTGTTTAAATCATCTAATGGAAATGAATTTGGATTTGGAAGTCCTCCGGCAAAGGAAATAATTTCTGGATCCTGAGCTACTTTTAGTAACTCCCGGATTACTGACTTTTGCATTTTCCCTGCTCTTTCAGAATACAATCTCTCTAGATTCCCCATAAAGCACCACGTTAGTTTTCAACATCTTCGTGTTTTTTATAATTATTTCGTAAAAAAGTTGATATAACTGAATATGTATAAGATTATTGTTATTCCCTTTTTTTAGGCCAAAGAAGTGATTGTAATGAATCTTTACAAGCAGGCATACAGTCCAGTGTCTCTGCATCAATGTTGAATCGATGCATGATTTGAAGGGTTATATCCTCATCAGTAGTTAACACCGCGGTATCTTCTGCAAACATCATACTTTTCATTTTCTCTTCAACCTGTTCTTTCATAGAATCAAAAATAATACCTGAATACCTATTATTAAACCTTTCGACAGGCAATCAAAAAAAATTTATTATAATTTTTAATAATAATTTTGTACTTTCAAAAAATTTATTAATATCACTTTTTATGGCAAACCTCAGACCTAAAATCGTAGGTTGGGAGATAAGATTAGAATGGAAGCAATCATTTTAGCTGGAGGATTCGGCACACGTTTACGACCACTCACATATACACGGGCAAAATCACTTTTACCAATTATGAACACACCAATGATAACCTACTTATTGAACATGTTACCAAAAGAAGTTGATACGGTTATCCTTGCGGTTAATTATCGAAAAAATCAGATTGAATCATATTTACGGTCATTAGATTTAGATAAAGAAATTATTGTTAATGATGAGCCGAAACCATTGGGAACTGGTGGTGCAGTAAAATTTGCTGAAAAACACTTATCTGATCAATTCTTTGTGTTAAATAGTGATATCATTTGTTCGTTGGATTTATCGAAAATGATGAAGTTTCATGAAAAAAAGAATGCAATGGCCACTATATCGTTATGGCCAGTTGATAATGTTTCAGAATTTGGCGTAGCTGATGTAAAAGAAGATGGGAATATCACCGGTTTTGTTGAAAAACCAAAACCTGAAGATGCGCCATCAAATCTCATCAATGCAGGCGCTTACCTTTTAGAATCAGCAGTATTAGATTACATTGAAACTGGAAAACTAATTTCCATGGAAAAAGAGATCTTTCCTCAAATTATCAATGATACTCATCGGTTTTATGGGTATCAATTTCAGGGTCATTGGATGGACATTGGAAGAATAACTAGTTATCTTAAGATTCATGAATTTTTGTTAGATAAACAGAACAAGAATAACCATGTAGGATCTAATTGTGATGTTCAAGGAACACTTGAGAAAAGCGTTCTTGGAGAAAATGTATTTATTGGAAAAGAAGCAGTTATTAAAAATTCGATTATTTTAGATAATGCAAAAATTGAGGAAAAATGTACATTAGATCATTGTGTGATTGGTGAAGATGCAAAAGTAAGCAATCATTCAGGATTATCATACGTTGTTTTAGGAGATAATGAAATCCTTTCAGAAAAAAAGAATTTGGAAAATGAAATCATTTGGACGCAACCAATTCCTGAAGGTTATCCTAAGAAGCAAATTGGAAATGTAATCGGAGGATAATCAAAATTCTCCTTTTTTCATTTATTTTTTTATTTTGTTTTTGTTTTGAAAAACCACATAATTTTTTATAATATTCAATGAATGCAGCCTTTATATGACTGAAGAAATCTCGCCTCATATTTTTAGAGCTTATGACATCCGTGGATTATATGGAAAAGATATTGACCCTATGCTTTTTTATAAAATCGGACTGAGTGCTGGAACATATGTTAAAACAAAATTAAATGGAAATACTATGGCTGTAGGAAATGATATTCGACAATCAAGTCATGCACTTGTTCACGCATTCATTTCCGGAGTTATATCCACGGGAGTTACTGTTTCTTACACTAAGACAACGTCATTTGGTCAAACTCTTTTTGCAGGATGGAAAGAAAATAATGATCTCATCGCGTTTGTTACTGCCAGTCATCTTCCACCAGAATGGAATGGTATAAAATTTTATTTTGGAGATGGCGTTGGCCTTCCAGAAGAAGAATTGAATCAAATACGAGATAACACCTTACAAAAACAATGGGAAATAGCAGATTTTTCTCAGGTTGGAAGAGTAAAGGAAGTTGATGCAAAAGAAAAATATGAATCATTTATGAAAGATCATTTTCAATTTGAAAAAAAGATTCGAGTTGCTGTTGATTGTGGTGGTGCTAGTATGACGCTTTCAGCACCACATATTTTTAAAAATCTTGGTCTTGATTTAGTACCCGTATACTGTGATCCTGATCCATTGTTTTCTCAACGACCTTCTGACCCTAAACCTGAAAATCTTGGGACGTTAACAAAAATCGTTAAAGAAAAAAATTGTGATTTCGGTGTCGCATTTGATGGAGATGGGGATCGATCGGTAATCGTTGATGATAAAGGTTCCGTTCTATCCGCAGATGAAACCGGAATCATCATTGGAAAACATGGACTGGATAATAGGAAGGGAGTAGTTATTGCAAATGTGGAATGTTCAAAAACCGTTTCAGAACAATTAACTCCGCTAGGGTTCTCTGTTAAAAAAATCCAAGTTGGTCATACTTTTCTCACACTTCATGCAAAAAAAGAGCAAGCATTACTAGGAATCGAATCATCAGGTCATCTCATCCTGCCAGATTATTTTCTCTTTGATGATGCGTTAGTTGTTCCATTGAAAATCGCTGAAATCCTTGATGAAACTGATAAATCACTTGCTGAATTACGAAATGAAATCCCTTCATATCCAACAAAAAAGGTAGAGATTCCCTGTGAAGATGATACTAAATTTAAGGTAATGGATCATCTCAAAAAATCATTTACAAAAGAATATGATAATACGAATACCTTAGATGGCGTTCGCATTGATTTTGATGAAGGATGGGTGCTAATTAGAGCATCTAATACCAGTCCCATTATTAGGTTAACGACTGAAGCAAAAACAAAAGAATTAGTGGATAAATATGTAACCTTGTTCACTAAAAAAACAAAAGATACGATCAAATCTTTTTCCTAATGAAGTTGAGCGTTTATCGCCACGTGAACAGATCGGATCATATCATCTAACGGCATTCCATTAGGATGTTGTGTGTTTAATTGTGGAACATGAATGAATCCTGTTGGAATCATCTGCTTTGATGCTGATTCAAAAAGAAGGGTTTCGTAAAGGATGGCATTGCAAAGATATAATCCTGCTGAATAACTCTGTTCAACAGGTATTTCTTCTTTTTTAATATTGGATAAAATTTTGGGGATATCATAAGTTGCTTTTTGGATCCAAGGCCCAGTTCGATTCACGGTTCGTAATGTGAGCAATGGAAATGGTTGTTCAGGGTTAATACGAAGGTTAACGCCAAGTGTTTCAACTTGAATTGTTTCTGCATTTCCAGCAAGACCAAGAGCAATGATCATGACTGGATCAAATGTGTTGATTAACTGCTTCATTTTTGCTGGAGCAGCGGTATAATTTACTGGGAGAACATATCCTTTAATGGTATAATTTTGAAAAATGGTATTGTTAAGTTGTAATGCAATTTCTTCTGAGGGATTTGTATCATAAATGTCAAAGGGTTTAAAACCAGTGATAAGAATGATGTTATCAGCATGATTCTGGGGTTCAGGGAAAGCATATGAAATTGAGCTTATTGATAAAACAATAATACAAAAAACGATTGCATTGAGAATTTTATCTTTTTTCTTTCTAATAAGGTATCACCATTTTATTTTTTTTAATATTAGTTGTATTGACATTTGCTTGATAAGCTGAATATATCCATTTCATCTGTTGCTACAAAATCAGTTATCGTATACGCATATACTTGTATGGTATGTTTTCCAATAAGTGGAGCATGCTTTCCCTGAATATTCCATTCATAAGGCGAAGTAGAATCCCAATAAACAAAGTTGTTATCAACGCAGAAAATCACCCAGCGTATGGGATCAGTGCTTTCTACAATTGCTTTTGCCTGCGCTGAACCTAATAATACAGTTATTCCACGTAATCCCCAATACCATTGTTTTCCAAGATCCAATGGAACTATTGGATTATTCTTTATGTAACCATAGCCTTCATAAGGTTGAGTTATTCGGACAGAAACCGGTACGTTTGTATATGCTAATTCCGCAATCACTGCAAGTAACAATTTGGTTGCTTTTGTAAGATAACTGAAATTTAAATGTTCAGGATCATCCTCAGGTGTATTTGCCCACTGGTATCCATCTTGATGAGCTACCCAGACACCATCATATCCATAATCTACAAATGGTTGATGATCTGCACCAATATAATTTGGAAGGGCATCTACTTTCATATCAATAATATCATTATGCGAATGGGCGACTTTTTGAGCAAATGTTGCAATCCATTTTGATCGTTCGGGATAAAAAAATCGTAAGGTTCGGCCACCCTCTGATGTGTCCGCATATCCAATCATATCGGGATTTATGACAGCTCTAATATTATCTTTTCTTCGATATGCATCTTTTGCATATGAAAAACTGCCAAACGTACCAACTTCTTCACCTGAAAAAGCAATGAATCGGACAGTATACGGAAATGAAAATTGAGATAATGTTTCAGCAATAACTAAAATTGCAGCGATTCCGGATCCATCATCATTTGCTCCCAGTGAATTCGGAGTGCAATCATAATGAGCGGTTAACAAGTATTCTATTGAGGAATTATTACTAGTGCCAGGTATTGTTGCTACTATATTTTTGCTTGTAAAGCCAGCATAATCCCAATGATGATTATCAACAGATAGGTTCATTGAAGAAAACGCTGAATGAATCCAGTCTCCTGCTTTACTACAATTTTCTGATCCAGTATACCTAGGGCCAAAACTCATTAATTTATCATGATAAAACCGTATTTTCGATTCGTTGATATCCTGAATATATGAAGAAAAAAGAAGTGAGTTATTCGTTGAGGTATCATCTTGATGAGTTGGCGAAAAAGAGATAACGGTAAATGGTAATTGAGCAATAAAAAGAAATAGAATAATACAAATTGATAGCGTTTTTCTTATCATTGGAAATTGCCCTACATATGAAAAACCAATAAATATTATAAATAAATTTTCATAAAAAAATGATTCTAGTTAACACAATACGTTAAATACTTCTTGTTTAATTACGGCCATATACAATTAATTACTGTGGTGACAGTTATGAATCAGGAAGAAGAATTTCAACGGTATGCAGCAATGGTTGATTATTACAAATCTCAATTAGAATCTATTGAAAATCAACAAAATTATATTCAAGCAGCAATCATGGATTATCAAAAAGCAAAATTAACCATTCAAAAGCTAGCTGAAACAAAAAGTGGTAAGGAACTACTTATTCCCATTGGTGGAGGTGTTTATACGTATGCAGCATCAAAAAAACCTTCTAAAGTTCTTGCAGACATTGGATCAGGCATCGTTATAGAGAAAAATCCAAAGGGCGCATTAGGCATCATCGACAAAAGAATTAATGCGTTGCAATCAGATAAACAATCACTTAATCAGATGACTCAACAAATTCAAAATCAAATGAACGAGATTTCAAAAAAAGCACAAGAGATCTATGAACAATCAGTTCAACAAAAATAAAATGATTAGAAAATGATTGAAAAAATCATTAGAGAAAGGTTGCTAGCATGTTTAAGTTTCTTAAAAAGAGATTAAAAAAGTTTGAAGATAAACTAGAAGATGAACTGGAACAGGAAATCAAAAAGGAAACCAGTTCAGAAACTAAAGAAATAACTCAAGAACCATCTGTTGAAGAACCAAAACAAACACCACAAGAACCTGTAGCCCCCAAACCTTCTGAAAAACCGATTGAACCCATAGGTGAAGAAAAACCAAAAGAAGAACCATCTCAACCAAAGCCCTTAACTCCTCGGGAGCGGAGACGAAGACGACGTGAAGCTAAAAAACAACGAGATGAAAAAACGGAAAAACAAATTGAGGAAAGTTTAAAAGCAGAACTTGAACGAACCTATCAGACTCGTAAAAGCATCAGTAAAACCATACAAAAAGATACAACTTCTGGAAGAAAAATTAGTGAGGAAAAACTTGATGATCTTTTATGGGAACTAGAAATTGGTCTTCTTGAATCAGATGTTGCCTATGATGTCATCGAATCAATCAAGAAAGATATTAAAGATGAACTTCGAAAAGTTCCACTTAAACGCGGTAATGTGAATGAAACCGTGGAACGAGTGTTACGTCATGCTATCTCACATGTGTTAGAATCAAACAAATTTAATTTTAATAAGTTTATTGAAGAAAAGGAAAAACCAGTGGTGGTCATGTTTGTTGGTGTTAATGGAAGTGGAAAAACACTTTCTATTGCAAAGATGGCAACATTACTTCAGGATAAAGGATACTCAAGTGTGATGGCCGCTGGAGACACGTTTAGAGCTGGAGCAATCGAGCAACTTGGCATTCATGCAGATAAAATCGGTGTTAGAATCATTAAACATGGACCTGGAGCTGATCCTGCTGCTGTTGCTTATGATGCTATTGAACATGCAAAAGCTAAGCATAAAGATGTGGTATTATTAGATACTGCTGGAAGAATGCAGACCAATGTGAATCTCATGGATGAGATGGCAAAGATTAAACGAGTTGCTCAACCTGATCTCATCTTGTTTGTTGGAGATGCTCTTGCTGGAAATGATGCCGTAGAACAAGCAAAACGGTTCAATGAAATCGTTGGTATTGATGGCGTGATTCTTACTAAGGTCGATACTGATGCAAAAGGAGGTAGTGCTCTCTCTGTTGCATATACCATTGGAAAGCCATTGCTTTTCATCGGCGTTGGTCAGAAGTATGATGAACAGATTCCCTTTGATGCGCAATGGATGATTGATAACATATTTGGTAAATAATATTTTTCTTTTTCTCCATCTTACATCGCAAAAATAATTTTTTTATTTCATTTTTTATGCATAAAACCTCATTTTTAGATTAAAATTTCCTGTTTATCCTGTTGATACACCGCATTTTGATAATAGTTGTTCAGAAACTTATATAAATAATGAAAAATAATTTTTTTATAGAGTTTATTCTCACATCTGTGATGCATATGCAAAAAAAAGCATTTTCCTCGATAATAACAATCTTACTTCTTCTCACCCCCTGGGTAGCCATAATAGGTGCCAATTCCACATTCAATCCAACTGCAGATGCCGGAGGCCCATATTCCGGAACTGTTGGAGAACCCATTCAATTTGATGGATCTGGAAGCATGGCAATTAATGGATCAATCACGTCATATGAATGGTTCTGTGGAGATGGCAATGTTGAAACTGGAATTAATCCAACACATACCTATTCTTATCCTGGAGTCTATACCCTAACTCTCACGGTTAAAGATGAAGAGAACAATTGTGGAACAGAAACAACACAAGTAACGGTAAACGAAGATCAGTACCCAACCGGTTCATTTTCACAACCCGCAGAAAATGGTGTTTATTTCAGAGATTCAATGATTAGTGATACGAACACATCATCTATTTTAATCGGACCAAGTACTATTATCGTTGAAGCTGAAGATGATATTGGTATCGATCATGTCAAATTTTATATTGATAATGATCTAAAATATACTGATGATGCCGCTCCATATGAATGGACGTGGAAAAAAGGTCATTTCAGCCATACACTCAAAGCAGTCATCACTGATTCTTCAGGTCAACAAACAACAATTCAACAACAAATCTTCAAATGGAGATTACATCCATTACTCCTTTTATCCTCTCTTTCTCTTTTAACAAGCCAACAGGACAGTTCTTTTTCATGGATGCCAGATACTAATCAGGATACTGCAATTCTTTTTACAATTCTTAAAACCATTTTAAACAGAAATAATCAAGAAAGCAACACACTTTTTTCACTGCTTGAGCGATTAGTGCTCAATTCAGATGAGGAATCATCAAATCTAGCAACATTTTTGGAAAATCATCCCTTGATACGAAGAAGAGTCCAAGAAAATCATCCGTTAATCTATAGACTTATTATGCTTCAATCAAATCAAGGTTTTAACTCAAATAATAATTTGTTCAACAATGATAATACTCTTTTGCGATCACTAGTTTTTGCCTTAATTAGTTCAGTATTAATCAAAGATGATTCAGGTTTAAACCTAAGAAACGATAATCAAGGACTGTTTACAAATAATAATCAAGAATTATTCAAAGACAACCAGTTCATAACCTGGATCAGAGATCATCCGCTTATCAGCATTTTGTCAGTACTTTTATTACTTCGATTAATCCAAAGTATTCGTAATAGGATTTCAGATGATGACTCAGTTAATGATACGGTTCAAAATAAAGATCCTGTCGCACGAACAGGTGGACCATACAACGGCATTATCGGTGAATCCATCACCTTTTCAGCTGAAAATAGTTACGATGATGATGGTCGTATTGTCTCATTTGAATGGGATTTTGGTGATGGAATAACCGGAACTGGAAAAACACTCACTCATACATATGAGGAAACCGGAGAGTATCTTGTTATGCTTACGGTTACCGATGATTATGGCGCCACATCTAATGAAACCACAATGGTACTAATCACTGAATATATCGAAGATTTCTCATCAGAAGAAGGAAATGAAAACGCTGAATTCTGGATTATAGCCGGAGGATTAACTGCTCTTCTTGCTGTAGGTCTTGCAATCTTACAATTCAGGAGGCGATTATTTGAATAAAAATAGTATTAACCAAAACCAAAAGATATACTTGTTTTTCATGATACTTTTCATCGTTCAATTCTATTATTTCTTCATCGATTTCTTCTTATTTGGATTATTCGCTCATTATGGATATACCTTAGGAATAGGATTGATTCTCCTAGGATTAATTATCATCCATGGATTGATATTTTTTACACTTCTACAGTTATATCAAGGAATGATCAATCGAAAACCATGGACACGAAAATTCACAATCTTTTATCTTATGTGGGCATCACTCTGGGCAATCTGGGGGCTTATCATCGGTAACAATATCATTGTACACGCCGGATTATTAATTCTTTATATTCTAATGATCTTTTATTTAACCACACCAATGGTTCAATGGTATTTCAAAAAGATTTTTCGATATGGAAAATACATTCTTTATACCAAATTAGTAACCCTCAGAAGCGGTTTACAATTACCAATCTATTTTTTTAGTCAAAAAAATCCAAAAAGTGGACATCCCACAGATCTTCCAGAAGGATACACAGTAAAAGAAAACGAAAAATCTCATATGCCTTACTTGAAGAAAAAAGAACATGAACAAGTTTCAAAAACAAAAAGCAAGCCAAAAAAACAAACAACCGAAGAACCACAAAAACCAGAAATTATCTATGTTGTCAACAATGAACACGACAAAGATCACACCGAACCATGGATTGTAAAAAGTCATACCAAAACCTATGAATATGTGCAAACTAAACAAAAAGCAATACAAAAAGCAAGAGACATCGCTAGAAAATTCAAAGCACGGGTATTAGTGCAAAATGTACACGGAAAATTCAGCCACGGGTTTACTCCCCGATCACCAAAAAAACAGTAACTACTCATTATTTTGGAGAGAACTGTAAAGAAAGAGGGCATCATCTGTACAATAATCCTTTAATAAGCACAAAAACAAACATAGGGAGTGAGGAATGAAAAATGATAATCGTTGGAACAGTATCCGGAAAAACCGAAGCAAAAGAAATCGAATTTATCACTAAATCCTTTGTCGTTGCAAATCGCGCTCGAAAACTTGCATCACAAATTAATCAAAACGCATAAAAAAAATCTTTTTTTTATTTATCCTTTTACACTCATTTTTTTAACCTACGTCTTTTTATACAAAACAGCATTTCTTTTACAGGCTTAGTATCAATGAAACTAAAAAAACGTGATGACGTACTCAATGACATCATTCATCAAGGTAAAAAACATCCAACTGGATGGATGGCATCATTTAAAAAAAATAATCATCATCTTTCTGATGATTACTATCTTCTCCATCCTAAAATCGGATTGTATTATTTGAAAGAATATCAAAAAAATCCGTTTCAACACATTGGTATCGGCGGAAAGGTTGCTCGGAAAATTGATGATGATGTTACTGAGGAACTTCGCAAAAATGCGCACAATTTTGGCATTATACAAGGAGACATACAAAAAATTACGAAAAACATTCAAAACGGAATTTCTCCCCAAGAAATCATTCAAGGAATGTTTAAAGGAAAAGACAGAGGAATGAGTCTACCTGTAAAAGGAAAAGCAAATACATCTATAAACTCTATAAAAAAAGTGAAAGAACAAGGAAAGGAAAATCAGCATAAGATCAATCATCATTTTAAAAAAATAGCAAAAGAAGATGGATTATATGCATCTTATGACTAAAATCCTATAAATATTCTTCAATAATTTCTTCAGCATGCTCTCTTTTTTCTGCGATATCCTCAAGTATCAGACCCATTCGTTCCGCGGCTTGTTTCTTACAATGTCCACACATTCGCTCTCCCTGTCTGCAAGTTGTATAAATCTCTTTTAACTCCTCATCATCATCCGTAAGATGATAAAGGAATAATTCATAAATCATACAATCATCGGGATTACCACCATCTTTCTTCTGTTGTTCTAAGCTAACAGCTCCACCCGTTTTCGCATGCATAATCTTCTTTTTTGCTTCAGATGGCGTATCTGTTAAAAAAATTGCACTCTCTGGTTTTGAAGAAGACATTTTTTCACCAGTAAGCCCAGTCATAAAACGATGGAAAGTAGCTGCTGGTGGAAGAAATCCATATCCATCAAATTCAGGTTCGGAATACGCAAGCAAGTGATCGATATATCCAATTTGTTGTTCTGTAGCATCTTTCACATAAATCGCTTTGTAATCAGTAATTCGTTTTAAAGAATCAAAATCATTAGAAAGAAGAATCCTTTCAGCGTTATCCAATAATGCTTCAACTTGATCATCAGGTTTGACAAAAACACCAATCTTTCCATCCTTTGTTTTTGTAACATTATACAACCGGTGAGCTTTTGCAATATCCCTACTCAATCGAATATGTGGATCCTGATCAACTCCTACAGGAACAAGAACCGGTCGTATACCCCCAAATTTTGATAATTGAACATGAAGGATGTCCCCCGTTTGTATCAAGGGTGAAAACACATGAGTCATATTGGTTTTACCAGAAAAACCATAGGTTGCGGTCATCTGGGACCAATTCACTTTTTTTCCAAGAAGAAAAGCTAAATCCTTTACATCCTGATTCTTTGATTGGAAATAAATCTGACAATTATCTGGTTTTAAACCTAAAGCTATGTAATTTTTGATATATTCTTCAATGGCCAATGTTTTTGTTTGTTGAAGGGAATAGCCACGAGTTCCATAGGATTCAATGTCAGCAACAGCAATAAAAATATCCGCACCAATACTCTGATAATAAATGACCTCATCAATAATCATCTTATGACCAAGATGCATCCTTCCAGAAGGCATCAAACCAGTCAGAACTGCCCAAGGCCTCTGCTTCTGAATGGCTTTATTAATGAGTGAAAAATCACGTTGGCCAAACACAACACCCCGTCTTAATAAACGATGTGGATCTGGCAGATGTTTCCAGTTTTGTTCAGAAAATGCTTCAATTCCAAACTCATCTCGAAGACGCGCATAATCTTGATAGGTTGATGAACTCCAAGGGTCAATTTTCATAAGATCTCAAAAGGTATCAATCAATCATTCTTTCAAAAATGTTACCATCAAAAACGTTAGCAAGGAGGAAAAAGTGGGTGGATGAAAAGGATGAATCGGGGGCACGCACAACATTAAAAAAAAGGGGCAATAATTAATCGTCAAAGAAGATCTCTGAAAGTGCTTTTACAAATGATTCGCTAAACATTGGCGCGTAGGGGCATTCATCTGGTTGCATGACCGGAAGAGTTTTTTTATCTCGTTGTGCATTCATCCTTCACCACCTTCCACTACCTACCTTTGTTTATTCTCTTATTTAACATGTTACTGACAAAACGTCAAGTAGTAAAATTTTCAAATTGAATCAAAAGAAAAAAAAGAAGAAAGAATATGGTTTTGCTATCATGAATTATTAACCATTTTGTCAAAACAATCAATGCAAATGTTTTTGATTACCAATCATTATATTGCTTTCCTGTTGGGAGTAGGTGGACAGCTCACGGCCTTGTGCTGAGGAAAGTCCTCCCTCACTCTGGACCGGGGACCTACACAAGTGGGAGATGCGGGAGCATCTGCAGAGGAGCAGAAACGACACAGCCCATAAATAACGCGATGATACACGGTTGGTGTTGAGGTCTTTATGGGATTTGATGAAACGGCCAATCTGCCCCTGGAGCAAGCCTAAACAGTGGGATCA
>CAZYLG010000009.1:16620-34671 GCA_964648565.1 uncultured Thermoplasmatales archaeon | reverse complement strand
TAAAAATGGAAGAAAAAAATTAGCATATTATGAATATAAACATCAATTCTACAAAGAATTCCCAAATGAACCATATTATGAGGCGATACAAGAGATAATAGAAGAAAATAATTATTTTAGAAAAAATTGATAATTATGAATCTTCATAAAATAATAAGAGAGAATACATCCTTTAGAGTTAGTGGGGATACTGATAAAGAACTTGAAAATGCAATTGTTTCTCAATTAGATGTTATCATGAGGGATTTGGAAAAATTTGCTAAAGAAGATGGTCGTAAGACAATAAAAAAAGAAGATGTAATTAGATATTTTAGTTACAAGGGCAATTCCTTGTATGTTGAATGAAAACAATTATATATTAGTAATAATATATGATTTCTAATATATGGAAGAAATAGAAAATGAAATAGCAATTCTTGGGAAACCAATAACTGTTTATTTCAATAATGAAAGTAAAGTAATAAGACGAGATGGTAAAGGAATAGCAATAAATAATAACTGCTTTTTCTTTATTGATAATTTCAAAAAATCAATGCAGATAATACCTATTCACCGTATTATCCGTATCATCGTTGATATAAATATAAAGGTGTGTTAGTATGGGAACAAAAACGAAAGCGAAAACTAAAAAGAAAAAAGAGAAGGAAGATGATTTATCCGAACTTAAAAAAGATGTGAAGAATCAAGTTAAAGACACTTTTAAGAAAAAAAGAGTGGAATTAAAACTTAATTCTGATGTTGATGTTTGGAAAAACCTCATTAAAAAAGTCAAAGGGTTGAAAGAAGAAATAACCCTGAATTTCAGAAAGGAAGGCATCATAATAAAAGAAACAGATGAATCTACCGTTTCATTAGTTAATATGACTATTAAAAAATCATGTTTTGCAGAATATATTTCAACTAATGAATTTGGCATTGGTGTAAACCTTGATAAACTACATACGCATTTACGGATTTTTGATAAAGATGTTACTATCACCAATGGTAATCGTAATAGACTTCTATTCAAGGGAGAGAAGGGTAGACAATCAAGAATGGGTGTTTTAACGCCATTGGATAATGATGCAACGATTCCTAAATATGAATATGATGTTGAATTGAAAGCAAAAGCAAACAACATTCAACGAATGATTGAAATTGGGGATGCGTTTAGGAAAAAAACATTGGATTTTGTTGTTGAAGATTCTCATTTTTATATTATAGTCGATGCAGATACCGATGAAGTGCGTTTTCCTATCTGTTCAGTAAAACATCTTACGGATGAAAAGAATTTCTTAACGAAATATTCTATTGAATATTTGAAGAAATTAATGAATTTTGAAGGGAAGGAAAATCTCATTTTAAAATTCGGGGAAGATATGCCTTTAGTCATTGACTATGAAGATGATAATCAAAAAATATATTATCTTCTTGCCCCAAGAATTGAATGTGATTAGGTGGTGTTATTTTTGACTAAAAAAAATCCTAAAATGCAGGATTTAACTGAAAAATATCGCCCTAAAACTTTTGATGATATTGTTGGACAACCTAAAGTAGTGAAATACTACAAAGCACTTTTAAATAGTCCTGAAAAAAGAATTAAAAATGCAATATTTACAGGTCGATGTGGTGTTGGAAAAACTACGACAGCGAGGGTTATTAAAAAACAATTCGGTGTCGATATGATGGAAATCAATGGTAGTGATGAGAGAACCCTGTCATATTTTAGAAAAGAAGTTCTACCTAAAATGAAACTACTTCCATTGAAGGGAAATTTCCGATTAATATTTATTGATGAAACTGAAAGTTTAATGAAGGATACATGGATGGCTTTGAAAACACCATCTGAAAAATATGAATATAACTGCCCTATCATCTTTGCCTGTAATGATGCAAGTAACATTCCAGAAGCGATTTACAGCAGATGCGATGATTTTAACTTTTCTCCATTATCTAAAAGCGATATTAAAAACCGATGCAAATATATCGCTGAACAGGAAAAGGTAGATATTCCAGATGAGGTTTTTGATTCAATAAGTGAAAGAGCAAGAGGAGATTTAAGAAAAGCAATAAAACTACTTGAAGGGAACATCAAAAATGCTATGGATTTTGGTAAATCAGAATTTGAAGATTTATTCGTAATGACAGGATAAACATGAATATACATGAAGAAATAAAAATGAAGGATAAAAAATTCAATGATGCCATTAATCATAATCTTGAATTAGGGGAAGGATTGAAAGTTGGTAAATGCTTTCGTATTCCTGTTGCAGATGGTTACTCACTATATGAAGTGATTAGAATAAAATCTAATACCGTTGAAATAAAATGGCGAAAAGATGCAATAGTGGATAACTATCAAGACCTTGTTCTTGCAGATGGTGGTGAATTTCCAATTGAAACCATTGAACGATTAGTGAAAAGAGAAGATAAATTACAAAAAATATTTGGAGGAAAAAATAATGGAATCTACTAAAATATCAAAGGAAAATATCTCTTTAATCAGATTGCTTGGTTATCTTACTGAAAAACAATGGGCAGATGCCATAAATAATTTAGATGTAGATAAGGATTTAGCATTTGATTTAATCCGAATACAAGATGAACGATATAATGGAAATCTGGAAGAAAATGTGAAATTATTGTTATAACAACAAAAGAGGGAAAATAATGGAACTTAAATTGAAACAAATGGAAGGAAGATGTCCCAATTGTAATAGTGATAATATTGATTATGGAGAACTTGTAAGTGATACTAATACAATTATCCCTGCACAGTATTATCCTATCGCTTGTGCTAATTGTGGTTTTAAAGGAAAAGCATGGTATAAACTTGATTTTCAAGAATTTACCGACAATGAAAATAATTCGCTTATCACCATATCTGATTTAGTGAATGTATTCCCACAATTGTATCATTATGATTTTAAAGAAGAAAAGGATTTGAATGAAGTATTATCTCTTTTAGGTTATGAACTCATAGAGGGTTATGTGAACGCAGGGGATTACCATGATATTGAATCATATATGGATTGTAGAGTGAAAAAAATCGGTGGGTATCCATGAAACAAAAAGAAATAATTGATATAAATGAAAAGGAATTAACTGAATTGAAACAAAAATATGATGAACTAATTGACGAATGGAAAACAAAAAAATATGATGAATTGAAAAAAGAAATTGATTCTCTCCACACTAAATGGAATAATATCAATGAAAAAATAAAGAAGTTGAAAATTATTTTTGTCGAACCTTGCTCTACAAATGCGAAAAACTTTGTTAGAGGGTTTGGAAATGCAATAGATGAGGATATTCGGAGAAAAATCAAGGAAATGGACATACCATCATTTGACATCTGGAATACCCCACAAAAAAAACTTTTTTCACTTTCACAAAAATGGTTTAATAATCTTCCAGAAATTAAGAAATTAAGAAAAGAACAAGAGAGGGTTTTTGAAGAAATAACTAATAAGAAAACTTCAGATTATCGGAAATTGGAAATAAAAAAATATGATTTTGAACGAAATATTCGGAATAAGGAAAAATTTATTGAAAATCTTAAGGATTTAGGGTTTTTTAGGGAATATGCAAAGCAACGGAAGAAAGCAGGGATAGAAACACAACAAAAAAAGGAACAGGAAGAAAAAATGCCTGCTTTTGAAAAATGGTTGATTGACAATTATAAGAAAAAAATGACGGAGAATTTTCATAAAAAATATGGTGATATACAATGATGTCTAAAATAAAGGCACATATAACAATTGGAATAGATGAAAATGATTTTGAATCAATGAAAAAAATGCCATTGGAATATGAATTTCAAAAAGGAATAATTGTAAAATTACTTCGATTTAAAAACGATGATGAAAAATATGATTTTCACAATGAAACAAAAACATTATTACATTCAAATGATGAATTGAAAAATTTATTGTTGAAAGCACTTCCAGATAAAAAAGAATTCATTGAACATGAATTTGATGTGTTACTTACAGAAATGAGAGTAAATAATTATCTGAATGATAAAATTGAGGATGTTCTTGTTGATGTCGCTAAAGAAATCATCAATAATTACGAAAAATAGGAAATTATTGTTATAACAATGTGTGATGCAAAATGATACCTGTAATCGGTTTCGGAAACATAGAAATAAAAGGGGAATTTAATAGTTCTGATTTCAAGGAAATATTACAACTGATGGATGAATCTCAATCTCCACAGGTTTTTTATAGAGTTGATTATGATGAATCTGTTGGAAGTATTTCATTTGAAATGGAGGGAAATAAATATATTGATTATGAACCACTTGATAAAGTTAAACAATTCATGTTATCTAAAAAAATTAAATTTATGATAACTGTTGTTGAATATGTTGAGGGGGAAACGAATTACTTTTTTGATAGTGAAGATGAAACAATACAGTAGGTGTGTGAATGGGACAAAAATCCTTATTTGATATAGGTGTTAAACCAAAAAAGAAGGAAAAAGGAAAAAATAAGGGACAAAAAAATGAAAAAAAGAATGATGCAGAAATAAAGGTTTATAAAGAAATTAAAGAAGATATATATGGTTGGAAACAATTAAAAAAAATTGATACAAAAGATGAGGGCGTAGATTTTATTCATCTTCAGTTATCTGCTCATTCTGATTTAAATGGAACAAAATATTTTGTTATATCTTCATCCACGCATGAACACCCACATGGATTAATGGGGAGTTGTTGGGGAAACGGTGGAAAAACATTTAATCCTAACAAATTAGATGAAATTAAAAAATATTTCGATAACTTAATGGAAAGAAAAGAAAAACATCTGCGAAGGGTATATAAATCATTCAATAAAGCAGAAAGGAAAGTATGCTATGATTATCATAATGCGTATAGTAATTTTAGATTGATACCTGCAAAAAATTACTTCATCATTATGGATAATACATTATTGGGGTTAATAGAGAAAACAGGGTTTGATTTTACCTCATGGTATGATAAATATAAATCATTACCTGAAAATAAAGCAACAGATGAACATTGGGCTATGGCTTTAAAGAATTTAGAACGATTGAAAAAAGGTGATAAATTAGTAAAAAAATTGTATAAAATTGAAAAAATCATTGAAACCGATAAAGATGTGAGAGATACTGTTGATTTTTTTACAAAAACTAAAGATGAAATCATTAAGGAATTTAATGACATACCAAATGAATTGAAACAATTGCAGAAAGATATATTGGAAACGGATTTGAAAATTTGTGGTATGACTATGGAAGAAAGAAAACAATATTCCAAACCGTTTTGGTGGGAATTGAAACATTACCATAAAAAATATAAAAAAATAACTTTAACTGCATAAGAGGAAATGAAAAATGAAAATGAAAGCGACTGTTGAATTTATCTTTGAAGTGGATAGAAATCAACCAACTGATAAAATTCATAAATGTATAGAAAGGCAGATTTTTACTGATTTGAACGCTTATTGGCAGAATGATGATGATACAGCACAAATGGAAACAATGTCGTTAATTGATATTAAAAAGTCATTGAAATGATATAAATGCAATTATCACTCACAGGTGAAAAGAAACATATTTGGTTCTGCATCCATTGTAATTATCATGGATTAGAATGTGAAAAGGAAGGCGAACATAATTTGTGTCCGAAATGTGGGTGGGTTGTGTATAATGAAATAGAAGTTAGGGAACATTTTCTTAATTCTAATGTATATCCAAAATTAGTAAAAAATTACTATAAAGAATTTGAAAGAAGGGATGATAATGAATATTGATGAAATCGCTAAAATTCATGGTTTAAGTAAGGAATATGTTGTAAATAATATCCGTGAATTCTTAATAGGTGAATAAAATGTATTGTGTAGATTGTATAGATAATGAAAAGTGTAAGATACAGGAAAAACATAAAGAAAAGGAAAGGAAAGGAATAGGGGCAGTTTTCACTAATGATACATTAGTTGGTTGTAACAAATACGATAATGATAATGAAGGAAATATTTTCCTGACTATGAGAACGGAGTTTTAACTATGCAACCAGATACATACAGTAGAATCCTTTCATCAATAGAAAATATGTTGGAATATATCTCATCTGATGCTACTATTCCACTTCAGGTTAGGAAAAAAACAAGAAAACTCATGTCCTATATCTCTAAAACAAATTTTGATATATCGGACAATCATACTATGACCAATAACGAATTCGTTAAAGTTTGGGATGTGAAACATGGTTTTCATTGTCCTCGATGTAAAAACATCCTAATTGTTGAAGATGAAACAATGGAATCACAAGTTTACATCTGTAATAATTGCCACATGAAAATAACACTTGAAGAGATGATGTGAAATGAAAATAAAGGAATTGATTAAAGATTTAGATGGTGGAATAAATATTGATGAATTGTCAATTGATGAAATGCATTTTTTAGAAAAATATTTCTTTTCAAAAGGCGATTATCAAAACAAGTCAATTGATTTTTGTATAAATAAAAAATGGAATTTTTGGTCTACAATAAATAATGCCAATGATATGATTAAGCGATTTGTTGTTTTAAAATGTCCGTTATGCAATAAAGAAATGATACCCTTCACAAGTTCAACAAATGATACTACCCATACTGCTACTTTTGTATGTCCAACCTGTATGATAGAAGGAAGGATTAAAATCCTTAATGATGGGGGGATACATTTCGATTTAAGTGAAAAAAGAGGGAAAGAATGAGCAAATGCCATGAATGTGGTTTGGTTTTCACAACGGAAGATTTAGATAATGCAAGTAACGGAAATCATTCTCCTGTTGGTGATTATGATTGGGTTTGTTTATCATGCCAATTTAAACTAATGGAAAATGGAAGATGGGATGATTTTGTTAAGGAAATGTTGAAAATACATAACGATTCTGGAAAATGCAATCATAAATAAGGTTTTTTTATGAAAATTACTTGTCCTCATTGTAAAAGGCGTTTGAAAATAAGAAAAAACGATAGATGCAATATCTGTAAATGTGGGTATCATTTTAAAAATAAGATTTATTGGAACATTAATCAAGTTTATCTTATAGATGCGAACATCCTCATTTATGCGTTGGATAACAATAAATATCGAGGTGAACATAGTAGAAATCTATTCAATCATTTTACCATCGGCATTACTCATCAAGTTTTGAATGAAGTTAAGAATAAAGATGTTGATAAATTACCATTGAAGATATATAAAACGATAATATCTGATGAATTGCATGATTTAACAACAAATACTTTTAAAAAACCTTCCATGCAAGATAAATCACTAATACAATGTGCAATTGATAATCCAGAAATCGTGGGGATTATAACTAATGATATGGATATTAAGAATCTTGTTCCAACACATCTGATAAAAGGAATTGATTCTTTTTTTATTGGTAGACCTTATGAAATTCTTAAGAAATTCGGGTATTGATAACAATTTTTGAACGGTATTGCAAATAGTAATGTTTATATATTGTTAACACTATTGCAAGTAAGGAAGGGAATACGGTTTGTCGGCTTCTGCATCAGAAACATCTTGAACGCCCTCATACCGAAGTTTCCATTCCATGGGAAAGGGGATTTCATCCCTCCTTTACCTCCTTTAAAAGAGGGAAACGAAATGAAAACGAATGGAAAAATGAGTTTAGTCGAACTCGCAAATAAACTTGAAAAACAGAAGGAAACAAAAAAAGATTATATCTTTTCACCAAAAAATATATCTATCCTTGTTGATGAAGAAGAAAAGAAAATAAAAATGGATATGCCAATACCTGTATGTCCAAAATGCAACAGTAAAAATCTTATTATTAATGACGAGGGGAAAAAATTTGAATGTGAAAAATGCAAAACAAAAGGTGTCGTAAAAAATCTTTCAAAACAGCACGAAAAATACCCATTGACTGAAATAGCACATGGTCATGTCGCAGAAAAAACACCAATTGGGCGAAGATACTACAATCGAATGATTGCTGATGGGAAACTTGATTTATTAAAAGATAATCTTGAATCTTATTTTCCTGAACAAACAAATAAAATGTTCAGAATACTTGATACCGAAGGCGATGGAATACCGAAAATACGAGCAATCCTTTCCAACAGTTACCGAATCATAGACAACTATGATGTGCTAATGCACACAATGGAAACAATCAGTAAACTTGGTAACATGGATATTCATTTTAAAGATGTGAGATTAAGTGAAACACGATTATACATCAAAGCACTTTCAAAAAAACTCATAGATGAAATCCATCGACCAAACAGGAAAAAAGACATCGTTGAAGGAGGAATCATCATAATGAATTCTGAAGTGGGATATGGAAAATATAAATGTATTCCCTTTATGAATGTTGTCCGATGTCAAAATGGATTAATTGGAGAGGAAACTTTCACTAAAATACATTTAGGAATGAAAAAAAATGAAGGGCTAATCAATTGGTCAGATAATACAATTCAAAAAAATGATGAATTACTGTGGTCTAAAATAAAGGATGTAGTGAAATCTACTTTTAATCCTAAAATATTTGAATCATGGGTTGATAAAATCAACAACATTTCAACAATTGAATTTGAAGAACCAACCGTTGCTTTTAATAATGTCGTCAAATCATTTAAAATACCAAAACATAAGCGTGATGAACTTTTAATGAAATTCGGTGATGAAGATAAAACACTTTGGGGGATGAGCAACGCAATCACAAATGTAGCACAAACAGAAAAAAATTATGATAACCAAATTGAATTTGAAGAATTAGGGAATAAAGTATTGAAAGCAAAACCACAAGAAATCGCTAAAATAGTGGCATAATCAATGGCAGGTGATAATATGGTTAGTTACGGAGATGACATCTATATCAATGATTTAGGAGAAGAAAGAAACCTAATAGATAAAGACTGTGTAGATGAAGAAACCAAAGAAAAACTCATACCTGTCCAATTGGTAGAGGAATGTGATGGAAGTATTAATTGGTATCTTAACCCCAATAGGGAAGATGAGATACTTATTACCCGTTGGATAATGTTGTTATAACAACAATATAAGTGTGATGGTAATGGGACAAATAACTTTAACAGGAAAAAAAACGAAAGTATGTCCTAACTGTGATATGGGCATGAAAGAAAAAGATGTGTATGTCGATGATTACAAAATAAACAATATCCCCATTAAAGTTAAAAGTTTTTATTGTCCTCATTGTGATACCAATTACACTTTTTATACCTGTGTTTTATGTGGAAAAGAATATCTGAAATCAAATGTAAAGGGATTGATTGATTGTTACCTCCCCTATGTTTGTCCAGAATGTCGTCAAAAATCTAACATACGAGATATTATCCTTGATAAATTCTTTCCAATAAAATACTGTGATAAATGTGGTTTACCTTTCCCTTCAAAAAATGGTGAAAAAACAACTTGTAATGAATGTTTAGAAAAATAGGTGTGTGTGTATGGAAACAAATAATGAATTCATGGGTGGTTATGATTCAATAGAATTTCAAGAAAATGAACTCATAGGCATCATTGATTTGATTAATGAATTATCAGAAGAAGAATATCTTTTCGTATTGAAAAATAATAAACATTCAAAAGGAAAAGGTATCGCAAAATAAAAGGTTGAATGAGATATGGGAAAATACAGATATACAATTGATGAACTTGAAAATAAATCTGATTCGTGGTTGCTACTTCGTATTATCAATGATAGGATGGATAGTTTGACTAATGTTTATTCTCCATTGTATCGGAGATTATCGCAATTGCAAAAGAAGATTGTTAATAAGGAAAAATTATCGAATAATCTTGTAAAAGGTCAATGGTTTGAAGAAGATGGCAGATAAGGGACAATTAACTCTATTCTCCAAAGCAGAAGAAGTTAAAAGCCAATTTGAAATTGGGGAAATTGTGATGCAAACAAAACCATTCGTTGGTAGTTTTAATACTATTTTTCCGTTTTGGCAAGTTATTGAATCATACATTGATTTAGGTGAACGATTATATCGGTGTTACCCAATACCGTATGGTGTTTTTCCGTATGAAGTCCATAATTTTAAAGAGGAGGGAATTACATCCATTGGAAAAAAATGGAAGGTTTTTACAAGAGAGGAACTCACCGAATTATGTAAAAAATATTACAAAGTAAGTGTATTTGTTAAATCATTAAATCAATCAATTAATGATAACGGTCAATGGCGTTTCAAACCACTTTTACCATATAACGAAGAAAAAGAACTTGTTGATATGTTGAAAGAAACAGGGATTGATTATACAAAAGTAACAAGAGATAATTTTTATGATGCTATGAAACCTGTTATGGTGATTGAAAAATGAAGGAGGAATTAGTTAAAGTTAAATGTATTAATTGTGGTGGATTAATCGGTTTAGATGCTTCATATCTTGACCATGTGGATTCAACATATATTTGTCCATACTGTCAACATCGAGGGAGAATAGATGATTGAAGTTTGGGTGGTATTTGATTTTGTTAATGCCGAAACAGTTGGTGTCTTTTCTGGAAATCTTCCAAAAAAAGAAGTGGAAAAAAGAGTGAGGGAAATTATTGATAATCCATTAACTGATGAGTTAGTTTTTAGTAAAGAAAGGGTTAAGGGGATATAATGAATAGTCTTGAAGATGAATATAAGGATATTAAAGAAGGAATATTTCACAATAATGAACGAAAATTCAAAAAATGGTTGGAACAGGGTGAACCCTATTATGATGGGAAACCTACATTAAAAGAAAGATATTTTTCTCTTAATTCCTATGGGGACATTGAATATATCGGAGAATTTCACAATTTCGATGATGCTGACAATTCCGTTAAAGATTCTTTCTTTATCGCACATGAAGAAACCATCAAAAAATGGAAGGAACAAATAGATAAATTGCTGATGATATGAAAGCAGAAAAAATTGCTGATGCAATTGATAAAACTACAACTACATTACATCAATTGCTTAAAATAACATCCGATGAAATCCGTGATTGTTGGTTAATCAACCAATTTGAATGTGCAAAACATCTGAATGATGATGAATTTGAAACATTACAAGGATTAATACGAAAAGTTGAATTGAAAAGTGAAATGGAAAGGAATAAACATGAAAATGAAAGCGATACCAAATAAGAGTTTTGAATGGCATGAATTAGCAAAAATGATTGCTGATGGTTGGTCAATCACTAAAAAAAAATATGATGAATGTGCTAAAAATTTAATTGAAAATGATACTGATTTATTACAGGAAAATGGAAAGATTTATACGATTGGCACATCAACCATCGGGAAGGATAAACGCACTACGACATACACTCTCTATGAATTGAAAGAGGAGATTTTGAAATGAATGAATTGATAAAAAAACATAATTCCCTTGTTGATGTCCTCTATAAAAAAGAAATTCTCATCGAGGAATTACCTGAAAATTTTCATATTAAGGAAGAAAATGAAATCGTTGGAAAACATAATCAACTTGTTTATTTTTTATTACGACATAATATCATTTCTGAATATACGATGAATGAATTGCTAATCAAGGAGACGGCAGAGCAAAGGTTCAGATGCAAGTGTGGACACAATGAGAATCAAAGCGACATCCATGGTGTAGCAGACTACACTGGAAAAGAGTTTTGGGGAGATATGTGCGACAGGTGTTTTTCATATTCTGAACTTGAAATTGATGAAGAGAGGAAGATGACAACTTGGAAATGGAAATCGAAAGAAGCACAAGAACAATTTGAAAAAAACATTGTAGAAGGATAACTTATGTCAGAAGAAATTACTGATATGTGCTTTGATATTTTTGAGTATTATGGTGGATGTGAACATTGTTATTATCCCATCTGCTGTCATCAAAGTCCGACAACATCAAATGCAGAAATAAAAAAATTAGCGAAATGTAAGGGCATCGGTGTTTCAAAATTCAAAAAGAAATATATAACTAAATTAAATGTTCCATTCAACAATAAAAAAATTAAACAACCCTGCCCATTTTTCAAAAATGAAAAATGTTCTTGTTATAACAATAGACCATTATTATGCAAACTTTATCCTTTTGATATTTCTCACGGATATGTAAAAATTGAAGGGATAAATCTATGTCAAACAGCAACTTACATGATGCATGATATTGATGCTTTTTTCAAGGAATATATTAAACCTCATGTTAAATCTAACGATAAAGAAATGGAAGAAATGAAAACTGCAATTGATACATCAAAACAAATCTTTGGGAAGGAATATCAAGAACATAGATTGGTTGGAATTCATTCCGAAATGGCAGTTATGCCAAATATTATTATTGCAGTATTCTATTTATATAAAATTAAAAAAATACCTATTGAAATTTTGATGAATAAGATGGGGATAAACTATGAGTGAACAAATTTCATTGATAGGAAAAAAAATTGATGATGTTGAACCGATTGTCATGGAGATTGTTTTTGAAATAAGGGAAGATGGTTCGTTGCGATATGATGGAAAAGCACATCCTCATGTGAGTAGTGGCAGTATCTTCGGTGGGTTAAGAGATTACGAATCAAAGGAGCAAATAAAACAATTGGTCGAAAGAGAGAAAAGATGGTTTACCTCATCATATGGTAGACCTATTATTAAAAAAATAACTATTAAAGATGAACGGGAAAAGCAGATGAAAATAAAATGACGGTGTAATAATGGTAGCAATATTCAAAGATAAATTAGCATTTGATACATTACATATTCTTGAAAAACATGGTTTTGATGCTGATGAAATGTTTACGGTTGGTAAGGATATAGTCAATCACATCTACAAGGAAATTGTTGAATTTAATAAAAATGAGAGAATACAAAAATTGATTGAAAATCTGCGTTTCGATATACAAGGTAATAATCTAATATTATATAAAAATAAATTCATTTTTAAAGCAGATATTAAACAAATATCAAAAGATGAGTGGGTTTTCTCTAATACTTATAGAACTGAAATAGAAGAGTATGTTTCCCTTACAGCAGGACTAAAGGTTGATTTATCTGCTATGCTTAAATGTCCAATGAAATCAAAAGATTTTAGAAAATATGATGTTTTTGGATTTTGTTCACTCCTTTTTACAATCAAGATTCTTAAAAATGGAAAGATTATTATTAAATCTGAAGATAGAAATTTTATTGAGAAGATGAATAAGCCAATAAGGGACTATTGTGTTGGAAAAGAGGATATTTCCGTAATTGAAAAAATTTATCGGAAAGATGAATGAAAATCTAAACGATGATTAAATGGTATGGTATTGTGAGAATTGTTTGGAAAAAATATCATTTGAGCAAAAATCTGATAGCGAATTTAAATTCAATGGTCATGCTCTCTGCAAAAAATGTGTAAAAATATTAAAGATTCCAAGAAGGAAACGATGAAAATGAAATTAAAAAGGTGATGTAAATGGAAACTAAACTTAAGAATGAAATGATGGAAATAAGTATAGATGATATACGGAAAAATCCCCATCAACCACGAAAGGAATTCGAGGAGGGGAAAATAAAGATACTTGCTGAAAGCATACAAGAAATCGGGTTGAATACACCAATTGAATTGGTATGGGATAAAAAAGACGATGGAAAAAAAGCGACTTTGAAAGATGGAGAAAGAAGATTTAAAGCATTGAAAATTGCAGGTTTTGATAAACTTCATTATGGAAAAGAATTTATCATAGTTGACATGAAAAATGATGATGAATTTGAGTATCGTAGTTTAATTTCATGTTGTATGCGTGAAGATTTACAACCTTCAGAAAAAGGAAATGCACTATTCAAAATTTTGAAACGGAGGGGAATCGAAAACATTGACATGGGAATCAATGTCATAAACCGTGCTAAAGATTATATGGATAATGATTTTATTGCAGAACCAAGTAAGCGTAATTTCTTCATTCCAAAGGAAACAGTTAAGCAAGTCGCAAAGGATATGAAGATGATTGGTGTTTCTGGAACTAATGCTGTTGATTTATTGAAGATTTTGAAGTTACCTACTGACATAAAAAGGAAGGTTTTTTTTGCACCTCCAAATTCAAAAATTCATCATGAAAAAATGAAATTGAATCGTCATGGAAAAATGGTCGTGAGAAAAAATAAAAGAGAGGGTGAACTTATTCCTATATCCTTTGCAAGGGAATTGGCAAGACTTGACGATGATAACCTTATTCGTTTTTTGCTTAAGAATGCCGTAGAACGGTCATGGACAAGTAGAAAACTATCTTTGATGGTGAAGGACTACCTCAATAAAAGCATCAAACCTGATGAGTATATTGTTAATTATAAGAAAAGTTGTAAGAAATCAAAAGGGATGGTGAAAAATAAAAGAGAGGAATTAAAAAATCTTGCTACGACAATGGATAATATGTCGTCTACATTAACAAGTTGGAGGACAATCAATCTTATTTCAATTGCTGATACATTTGTGCAGAAGGAATTCGCCATTTCCGGAAAAGGATTGTTGAATTCCACCACCAAATTAAAAAAAGCACTTGAAGAAACATTGTTAACTGCTAAAGAATTGCAAAAAGTAAAAGATGAAGAAAAAGAAGTAGTTAATGTTCCTTTTGAAGTGAATTTAACAACACCTCCTCATCAGCATACAGGTTTTCGATTTACAATACCAAAAAGAATCGCTGAAAAGTTAGATGCTAAAGTAGGGGATAAAATCGAATTAGAGATAAAGGCAGTTATAAAATAATTTATCCAATAGTTTTAAATAATTAGATTAATATAATTATTTGGGGGAATTAAATGGATATACAGAAAATAGTAGGTTTACCCAAAGACCGTATTCTGTTTTATCTTAAAACTGAAGAAAGAAAACTGAAGCAATTGGAATTAGTTAAATGTAAAAATAAAAAAATAGATGAGCAAATAAAAAGCAGAAAAAATAAGATAGAAGAAATAAGAAAACTTATTTGAAGATAAAATGGGACAAGTAAACTTATTTGGGAAAAGCATCCAGAGGGAAAAACCAAAGGTAAAACCATCTACTTTTAAAAATGGAAGGAAATATCTTGGTTTTCCCTGCGATGTGGCACAAGAACTACCCTATGAAAATGATGAACGGAAAAATCATATATACAACGATGATGGTAGTTTCAAATGCAAGGAATGCAAACGATTAATCAACGAAATAGAAAAGGAAATATTTGATAAGTGATAAAAATGAAAAATGAAGAAAACAGAACACCGATAAATAAGTTAAGAATAGATGAATTTGATATGAACTATGCTCTTGTTGTTTCAGGGAAAATAAAAAACCTTTTAGCATTACAAGATGAGATACTTGAATTAGCAGAAAAGAAAGGTTGCAAAGTGCAATTCCAAGACATTGACCGTGGAAGATTGTTAGTTAAAAAAGATGAATCTTATTAAGTTGGCAAGATGCGTAACAAACTTATGATGCAACAGAATTTGAAGAATGAATCATTAATGCCGTGTCCTATTTGTGAACATGGAATGTTACCTCATGCAGTAGGATTTAATTATGTCCGTTTTTATTGTCCTCATTGTGTGAAGGAATTCACATATAGTGTCTGTGATGACTGTGGTGATTTATTCTTAAAAGATGATTTTAAATTATGTGATACTTGTCGCAATAAATCATTAGAATTACTTTGGTGATTAAAAATGACTGAATTAAAAAATGACTTCGAAGAAGAGTGGAATAAATACATTAGCGATATTCCAAAAGAAGCGATTCCAACGATGATGGCTTTTAAAAAAATATTCTTTCGATTCTATGCAAACGGTCAGATAAAAGCATTGAATGATGTAAACAAAAGAATGAACGAGATGGAACAACAACACTATCGGGATATAAATGAGAAAAAAAGGTACTAAAATATGTCAATTATGTAGAAAGTATTATCTAAAAAAGGAGATGAAAATTACTCCTATGGGTTTTCTTTGTATTGATTGTTATGAAAAACGAAATAAGCAACGAAGAAAAAAGAAAGTCATTTTGAATAAATCATAATGATTATATATTGATTACACTATTACATCCATAATGAGTGGGGATAAAATATTGGTTGGAAAAGAAATTGAACCTGATGAGGATAAATCCCTTGATGAAATTCAAAAAAAAAGGGAGATATACTATAAAGAAATCTGTAGTGGAAAACATGGAAAGCCAATAGATTACCTTTCACAATTTTTCTTTCCACATCTTGTCGGTAAAGAATGGAAAACCATCCGAAAAGCATCCTTACTTTTATTGCTCACTCATGCTGATTCTCGAACACGAATGAGATTACATATGTTACTTGATGGAAAACCGGGAACAGGAAAATCAGAAGTTTTGTTATGGTGGCAGAAACATCTTCAAGGAATACTTGTCAATGCTGAATTAACATCAAAAACAGGACTTGTTGGTGATGCAAGAGGAAATAAAGTAAAAGCAGGTTTGCTGTCGGATTATGATGGCAACTTTGTATGTGTTGATGAACTTGACAAAATGAATCTTCGTGACCAAAATGGCTTATTACAAGCAATGGAGGAAGGGAAATACATCATTGTGAAAGGTAGCCACAGGCAACCATTCAAAGCAGAAGTAAGAGTAATAGCATCATCTAATGACATTAAAAAACTGCAAAAACCATTGATTGACCGTTTTGATTTCATCTTCAAATGTAAAACATCATCCCGTGAGGAAAGAGCAGAACAAACACAAAGTATTGTAAATGGTTTCTTGGGAAAAAATGATGAAAACATCAATGATGTCAAAGGGTATCTAAAATATGTTGAGAATTTCTCGCCGACCATCCTTCCCGAAGATAATCTCCCTGTTGTCGATACGATTAGGCATTATATCAATAAAGCAAAAAATGTTAACATAGAAAGTGTTTCATATCGTCAACTTGAACTCTCCATCCTTCGTGTTGCATGGGCTATGGCTAAACTTGAACGGAAACATATAAAAAAAGAGCATGTAGTTGAAGCAATTATCATTAAAGATAAAATATTAAGAACGATACATGGGGTGAATAAATAGGTGGGATTTGCTGAACTCAAAAAAATGAGAATGAAACTCATGGAACAAGGCGTATTCGATGAATTTGATGAAGGGGATGAAGAAATAATCATAAAAAATGAGGAAATGCAAAAGGAAGAAATAAAACAGGAATTAACTGAACCATCGCTGAAAGCAATTCAAATAACTCATAAAATGTCAATGAAAAAAATGAAAGAATACAATGAGTATTTTGTTAAAAATGAACTTATCTCCCTTGCTGAATCTGAAGGGATAAAAAGACCGAAATATATGAAAAAATTAGATATACTTCTTGAATTGCAACATAAAGGATTGAAACCAAAAATACCTGAACGAATTATTCCTTGTAAAAAATGTGGGAATCCTGTTTTATTTAAAAAAATAACTACTTCAAAATGGTGGCATCTTGAGGAGGATGGGGTGTATTGCGAAGAGTGTAAAAAAGAAATTGAAGAGTTAAATAAAGAAGAAAAACAAGTAAATCTTTTAGGGAATTAAAATGAATGAAGAAAAAAAGATAAAAAATGCTGTTAGAGGACACATGGATGAACTTGAAGATATACTCAATACTGAATTAAAAAAAATATTAACAGATAATGGTATCAGAAATGATTCTGATTCATTAGTGAAAGCAAGAGAAATATTTTTTTTAGGATGAATGAGGAGATGAACTAATGAAAGAAAACTGTGGGACTAAAAATGACTACTGCATATCAAACTAACTATATTTGTCCTGAATGTGGGGATATACTTAATAAGAGGCATGTATCAAATGCTTGGTCTAATATTTATACTCCTATGCTTATTTGCAGTAATCCTAAATGTAAATTTGAAATATATCCAACTTCAAGAGAACAGCAAGATATCTTTGATAAATTTATGAGATTGAGGGAAAGGAGGACTAAAAAAAATGGACAGATGGAAAAAAACCGTTGTTAAAAAACAGGATGATGAGTTTATCATCATTGAATATGAAAAAGATAAAATAACAGGAGAAATCAAAAAGAAAGGGCAGAAAAAAACTGATTACGACATGGTTCTTAACTTATGGTCATTA
>CAZYLG010000009.1:0-16520 GCA_964648565.1 uncultured Thermoplasmatales archaeon | reverse complement strand
AAAGAAAGGGCAGAAAAAAACTGATTACGACATGGTTCTTAACTTATGGTCATTAATCAAAAATGAAATCGATGTTGTTCCTGATGCGATTAAGGAAAATAGATACAAATTCCCAAACAAAACCATGAAAGAAAAATATACTTTGACCTATGGAGAAATAGTTTTTTTACTGATAGACCATCTGAACCTTCCTGTAACTCGTGATTCATTCAATGGTGGAAGAAATAGAACAAAATATTATTTTCCCTTATATTATAATCCTGTAAAAGTATTGCAATATTATGACCATGTAAGATATGAAAAAATGGTTCAACGATTGAAGGAAAAATTTGAAATCTGATGAGTTATTTTTTTAATTTTTTACAAATTAAAAAAACGGTAAGAAGAATGGTAAGGAAGTTGTAAAAATGGAAAAATCAAAATCTTTAGAAGAATGGAAACAGTTAGCCTCTGAATTAAAAAAGACAAGAAATAGTTTTTTTGAAAATATTGGTCGTCTCAGACCAACGGTTTATAATGAAGAGTATCGTAGAATGCTAAAATATTTTGACCGTTTTAAAAGCAAATTAGAGGATAGATTTTCAGAAGAATATCCAGATGAATTTGACACCCATATCTTTTATGGGGATTGAACGATTGTTGAATTTGTAGTTGCTTTGATGTCGGAGGTCAACGATTGAAAGAAAAATTTGAAATCTGATTTTTTACAAATTAAAAAAACGGTAAGAGAAAATCAAAGTTGAAATGACATCAGAAGAAAAGAGGTTATAAAATATGCCAAGAATAGAAAATTGGAAAAAAATTGGAAAAAGAGAATGGAAAAATGAAGTTAGTGAAGGGATAACTTCTCCTCCAAAAAGAAAATTTGATAGTTTGAAGGAGTTTAAAAAAGTTGCTGTCAAATGGATGAAAAACCAAAAAGAATTTAATAGGAGACAATAAAATGAAACAAGTTTACTACGGGGGAGCAAATATTGGTAAGCTTCTAGAAAACGAAAAAAAGAGATATTCTTATCCTCCATTGGAAGGTTTTCTTGTTGAAGGTACTGCTAACGCTCTTGATAAACAAGTTGCTAATGCTGATTTTATTCATATTGATACAAAACAGTTGAATAAGTATGAAGCGGTACTATCAATTACTGATAATGGAAAGGGTATGATTAATTGGGAAAAGTTTAAAGAATTTTTTGTTTTTGGTTCAGAGAGTAAAAAAGCAACAATTGGTGACATTGGTTTCGTTGGTGTTGGAACTCATGTATATATCAGAGAAAAAGGTTGTTATGAGAACGTAGAAACAAGAAGTAAAAACGGATTCCACCATAAGGTACGATGGGAATTTGACGAAGTAAAAAATGACACGAAATTTTTTGAAGTTTTCACAGACATACATATACAACACGGAACAGGAACAAGAATTGAGCTTCACATCCGTAATAGAGATGACATAAAAAGGATAATGAATGATGAATATATAAAAGAAATTATAAGAAGACATTGGAATCCTGTTTTACTTGGACTATACGGAGATAAAAAAATCTTTGTTAATGGTAAAGAAGTTGAACCATTTTTACCAGATGAAGAAGAACACAGAATAAGAACTTTCAAAATTAATGGTATCGAATACAGAACTTTATTCTACAAAACAAAAGACCAATTGCCAGAAGATTGGCGGGGAATATTCGTTGTAACAGGTAAGAAAATAATCGACAACATTAATAACTATTTCAGGAATTTTCCCGAGGAAAAAGTTAAAGATTATGTGTACGGATACATCATTGCTGATGGATTAATAGACATCACAAAGACAAGTAAAGACGGATACATAAAAAGAACTAATCTATACAAAGATTTCTGTAATAAATCAGCAAAACATTGGAAAAAATTCTTGGATAGAATTGGTTGTAATATTGTTATTAAAAAGAACGAAAAACTTATCCAATATACTGATAAATTAAACACATTAATGAATCATCCCAGATGGAAGCATTATAAGAAGTTATTTAGAAAAACATCAAACATTCCTGCGAAAAGGAAATGTCCTACTTGTGGAACAAAAGATTACCAAACTTGGGATAATGATAATAAGTATTATGAATGTGTTAATGGGCATTTGTTCAAAAAGAAGTATACATGGTCCAGAAAAGGACATCAGCCCGTAAAAACACCGACAGTTAAAAAACGGACATTTGGGATAAGTGCTGATGAAACTAATGATTTACCAGATAGTGAACCATTAGAATCTTTTGTAAATGGTGCAACAAGGCAGATTATTATTAATAGGAAAACTGTAACATACAAGGATGCACAAAAAAGTAAAAAATCGCAATCAATACATTTTAAAAGATGTTTAGCATCCGCTATGGTTGAGGAAATGTTAAGTCAATCTCTTATTAACGAAAGTGAAGCGAAGAAAGATTTTCTAGAATTATATGAGGCTTTGTAATGAGAATACATGCATACGACAAGATATTAAAATATCTAAAGGAAAACAAAGCAACCTATAAGGAGTTGGCAGAAGCAACAGGTTTATCACATGATGGAGTAAGAGGTAGGGTATCGGAATTAAGAAGCCTTGGATATGTAATTGAAAAAACAGATGAAAAATTACATATCGATAAGGTAAAACAGTTGATACCATTCGAGATTCATTTGATAGAATCTCCCGGGGGAAATGAAATATTAACAATGAGTGTGCCTGTTGAAATGTTTGACGAAGCACCTGAAAGAGAAAAACTCAAGGATGATTTTAAAAAACATGTGGAAGAAATCAAAAAGATTATGAGAAAAATAAAAGAGAATAAAAAAAACAAGAACGATAAAAAATTAGATGTAGAACTTAACTGGGAAATTGGAAATATCATCAATAAATATCAAACAAAATTCATCAAAAAAGGTTTGTATTGTTATAACTATGAAACCGTTCTTGAAGAAATCATTAAAAAACACCGAAGAGAGTTCTGGAGAATAAGGAAAAAATTTTCTCGTATGTATAAGAAAAGTGAATTATTACCTTTTGGTTTCAATACATACAACGAAATAATTGTGGTTAAAGAACCAGAAAAAAGGAAAGAACTCTTTGATTATATCAAAAAAGAATTTGAAAAAACAGGAAAAACACCATCTGTTAAATCTATTCGGAAAAAAAGATGGGAAATCGGTGGCACTAACAAAGGAAATCCTTTTGGGAAAGTTTGAAAAAAGAATTCCATATTATAAATAATTAGATAGAGGTTGGACAAAAGTAGTGTTTTTCTTCTTTTGCTTTCTTATCTTTTCAAATTCTCCATATTTTCTTTCATGGATAAAATCATCATAGGACATTGTATTCCAGATAGTGGGCATATTATAATAATAAATAAAATTAGTAATATCTGCCTTAGTCCATTTAGAAGAAATATAAGTTGTCTTTTCAAGATGATTCAACGGCTTATAATTCATAACAAAAGGTTTGCAACCCATCTCAATAACTTTGTCTGCTCTATATCTTGCTTCTTTCAAATCATCTTTATAATTAAATAAAATATATACTCTGATTTTATCAGGGTTGATGCCCGCTTGTTTACAATAATTTATTGACCTGACTAATGCTTTCTCTTGACTCATTTTGTCAAAAGCAAAACGAATAGGGCGAATCTTTAAATTAGCTATCTTTTCAGCATGTCTTTTTTTAAAAAGGAATACATCAAAACCAGAGTTTATATCAAAAGATTTGCCTGTACCATCTAAGATTTTTAATACATTATCTAAATGTTTTTCTGAAGAGGCAAGTATATTGTTATCAAAAACGACGACTTTCGGTTTAGATTTATCTATAGATTTTTCCCATCCTTTAATAGGGTAATAATCAGGTTCTATCTTTCTGACAACGCAGTATTTACATTTATGTGGACAACCTCTTGTTGTAAAAACCATACTTTCTTTCATCTCCCGTGTTTCTGGAGATATATTGTAATCTGGTTTACATCTATCAATTTCAGATAAAACACCTACATATGGTTTGATGCCTGTTTTTTTTTCTATATATCTCGGCATTGCTGATGCTGCAACGCCACCTATATTTATAGTAGCATTTTTAAATCTATTTTTAAACGCACGGGCTGTTCTTGCTACTAATGGTAAATCCCAAGTAAAAAGAGAAGTCACAAATATTTGGTCATATTTGATTCCATCTATATCTATCCAATTTTCACCCCGAATATAATCAACAATCCACCCTTTTTCTTTATAATATGTTGAGATTTTCATTAATCCTAAAGGGGGGTATTTACGCTTGTATGGTGGCTCAACTAAAAGGAGTTTCATCTTTTAAAATCCGAGAGTTATAATAGTTTAATAATATAAAACATTATTTATTTTCAAAAAAGAAAAAAGCATAAAAATTATTTTTTTAAAACAATCTCTTGTAATTCGCATTCTTCTTTCCCATCTTTGATTGAACAGAATTCTCCTATCATTGTTGGAACGCCGCCGAATATTCGTGCTAATTCTTTCGCTTCTTTGTTTTTTTCGATGTCGAGGAGTTCGATTTTTCCGGATTGGATGTCTTCTTTCAAATATGTTTTTACTTCATCGCAGTGTTTGCATCTATCACTTACAAGTAAGCGTTCCTTCATTATTATTCATTATGTTTATAGGCGTAAATAAATTTTATCTATTTTTTCAAAAAGGAATTTTCGTATTCGTTTTTGTAGTAATATATTAGTAGTTAAAATTGATTTTTTATATTGATGTCTCAAAGGAATAAATCTGCTTACGATATACGAAAGGAGAAAACAAGAGAAAAACGGAGAATTGCCTGTGAAGCGATGGGGGGTAGTGTTCTCCACATTCCAACTAAAAAAAGAGATAGTTGTTTTTTGCCTCTTAAAAGTATAACAAGCATTTTAGGAGGGAATGCTTGTAAAAAATTAAATGAATATGCTGAAGAAAATTCTAAGTTTTTTGCAACATATGATGATAATATTTCACTCTTCGGAACTCCCGCAACTGGAGGTTTTTGTTCCATTGATTTTGAATTTATGGAATACAACAATAAGAAGGCAGAGGTTTCGATAAAGAGACATGGAATTACTGCTAATCGAAAAAAAACAAAGAAAAGATGGAATGAATTATCTGAATTGAAGAAGGATACTTATTTTAATAAGAATTTTAGGCTGGATGCTAATAAAGATGAAATGGAATTTACATTGAATTATAAACCTAAAAAAACATTATTATATGCTGATGGTGGTGTGAAGCATCATCACTATCATATAAATTATAAGGGAGACCAAACAGATTTATATTATAGGTTATTAAAATTTTTCAAAAAAAATGTGATTAGTGAAGGAGCGTATAAAAAAATTTTTGATGTGGGTTCTATTGAAGTGCATTCACATTCTGGACCGGATATATATAGTGATGGTATCCCTATTGAGGTGATGTCTAAATCTGTTGAAGGGTTTATGTTTGATTTATCTGTTGAAGAAGAAAGCGATGTTTTTACTCTTAAAGATTCGAGAGGAGTAAAGGTTATGGAGGTAGAATTAGAAAAGAAAACTGAAAAGATAATTAAAAAAAAGAAGAAAGGTGCTCTCCCAAAAAGCTTTGGAAGAATTTCTATCTCTTCATATAATCCAAATTTTTTAGATAGATTTGAAAGATGGTTAATTGAACAGTTGAAAGATGATGAGAACAAAAAAGGATTGCTACAAGAAAGGAAAACTAAATTGAATTTATGGAATCCGAATATAAACCTTAACGATACGGCTCGTTCTATCAGGGAAATATATAATAAAAAATATGATGAATTGGAAGAAGAGATGATTAAAAATAAAAGATTGATGGAAAAAATGAAAAAGAAATGGGAAGAAACAGGATGGGATTTCGATAAGGAAAATTATTTGAAACGGAAGGAAATTTTTGAAAAAAGTAAAAGAAGGATTGACCATTATACGTCTGTCGCTGGTTGGAAAGTTACAGAAAAGACTATTATAACTTTCAACGAGCAAAAACAAAAGGAATTGAAAGAGGAGATGGATAAATATAAACGATTGATGGAAAAAATGGGAAAGAAATGGGGAGAAACGAAAAATAAATCAGATAAAAGACTTTATTTGAAATTAAAGAGAAAGTATGAGAGACGCAAGGAAGAATACGCCACATTCATTTATTTGAATGAACTAAAAAAATAATTTATTTTTTTCAAGGAATGATAGAAAACTTATTATAGTATTGGTACTATACAGGAATTATGACATATGAGAACGGACATGTAGAATTTGACAATATTGAGGCAGTGCATAACGTAACTATATCGAATGAAGGAAAACTTTGGGGGCTAACAAAATATAAGGGACAAGGAGCATATTTAGTCATCCCAAAAGAAATAAAAATAAAAGAAGGGAATATTTATTTTTCGGCAAAACAAAGTGAGATAATAAAAAAATTAATAAAAATGAATGCAGATTACTTGAAAGATGTTGATTGTATTTTAGAACGATTGGAAAAAAAATCCATACCTTCTGGTTGGTGGTTATTGATTTTTGACTCCATCGTAACGTTCGAGCATAAATTGACCGAAGAAGAAAGAAGAGAAATCATTCCTGTATCTCAGACATTAGACAAAAAATCAGAAATACTGCCATGCTCACAGGGGTTGATTGATTATGAAAAAAAGATAGCGAAGGAATGGGGAGGGATTGAATTTCGCAATGAATTGGAGAAAAGGTTATTCAGTACTTGGCTGTTAAACAGTGATGGCGAGGTAGGCATGGATAAAATGGATATAAGAAAATATCTCAAGAAAACCATTGATGATGAACAGAAACGGAAAGAACTCTTACAACAACTCAGGAAAACATCAGATTGGAGATTATTTGATTTGTTTAGTGCGGCTGATTCCTACTGAAGGAAATACCTATTTTCTTCTTTTATTTTCTTTTTCTGCTATCGTTTCAAGACCATTCATTGTTTTTTTTAAATCAGTTATGATGAAATTGTTATTGATTGGGGGTAATGAATCGTTTTTTTCATGGTCTTCTAACATTTCTATAAGAATTTTTAATCTGTTTTTCGCCCATCCTACATTCGTGTTGATGTTATACATATCTTTGATTCGTTGTTCAGTTGTATACGCATCAAAAATCAGAGTTCCGCATTTGGGACAATTCATTTTATTCTCCATTCATTACTTCTGGAATTGTGCAGATAGTCGCACAGTTTGGGCAGAGGGTTACTATTTTATTTGTGAAGGCTACATCTAATGCTTTGTTTTCTTTTATTTTTTTTCCACATCGTTCACATTCAATCATTATATTTCTCCCTTGCTTTTAAATCAAATTTTCTTCAATATATTCCCAATCATTGCTTTCCAACATCTCTATTATCTCATCACGGCTTACACAATCCAAATGATACGCATCGAACAAATCAACCAAATATGAATAAATCGACTTTTGTTGAAAACGGACTTCTCCTTTTGCAATCTTACCTCCGCATTTATTGCAAATATAATCTTTATTCGATTTAAGGAAAAACACTTGATATTTATCTTCAAGATTGAATCGTTCCAATGCTTCTTTTTTATATTTTCTCATATTGATAACTTCCCTTTCTTTTTTATATGAAATGTTTGTCTTCTTCATATGTCAGATTTAATATTTCATATATGAGTTCACCTGGTACATCTTTTTTGTTTTCATGTTCTTTTCTTTTTTGATTAGGAAATAAGCGTGCTATTTTGATATATGCTCTTCTGTATTTATTAGCATTATGAAATCCATAAAGAATTCTTGATAAATCTTCACAAAGAAACAATGCACAGGTCAAAGGCGGTCGCTCACATGGTTTTTCACAATGTGGTGTACAACACCTTCCTTTGCAAGCAGTCCTGCAGAATGTGCGAATACCACGTTTCTCAAGCCAATTTTCAGTTAATGCTAATGCTTCATCATATTTCGTTTTTAATCCCTCCCATCATAAATATTCTAATATTTTTTTTAATTCCTCTAAACTCTCCCTTCCTTCCAGTAATTTATTCTTATAGTTCTCATAATCCAATAATAATGAATCAAATTTAATTAACAAATCATTGAGTTTTAAAAACATAACTTCCCGGTCAGCATCATCAATCTTTGATATGTTTTTGTTACATTTTTCCATCATATTCTTAAAATATTTAAGAAAATCATCAGTCGATTGAAGTAATGCATTAATGTTTCCCTCACTCATTATGATTTCTCCCCGATTAAGGAAGATAACTCTACTTCTTTTTCTGATTTGCCACTTAAATAAATATCATACCATCCTTCCTCATTTTTTCTTGGATGAATACCCCATGATAAAATATTCATGTTCTTCAATAATCTTATTAACTCTTTCTTCTCTTTATTTTCCATGATTTCCCCTATTTTTGCAATATTTTCCATCCATATTTTTCTAAACCATTAGCACGAATATATGGTGGTTTCTTGAAAATAATATTTTTATTTCCCCCATATCTCCATTCAGTTTCTTCTGTACCTTCTACCTCATCATAATATGATTTTTCACATAACCCTTTATTGATAATTGTTCTTATCCATTCTGCACCATATTTTTCAAATAATTTTAATGCAGTTGAATCGTCAACCATATGAATTCCTTCTGTTTCAACAGGTTTTATACTGTATGGGTTAAAAGATAGAAGATAATAGTTATCTGAACCTGTGATAGTCATCAATAATGATGCTTTTTTTGTTTTACCAATAAAGCATTCTAAATCCCAAAACCATGTATTATGCTCATGTTTCAATAATCCCTTAAGATTATTTTTAGGGGAAAAACAAATGATTGCTTTTGATAATTCCTCATTGATTCGATTCATAGTTTTTGCTCCTTTGACTTCAAAATCATCTTTTCAATTTTTCTTTATATTTTCTATTCCATAATTCTTTTGCAATTTCATCACTATGTTCAATTATTTTATAATCTGTGATATTATGGTTAAGAATCGAATTATCTTTTTTATGTGATATTAAATATTTGGTTTTATGAGATTCGTTTGATTCGATGTATTCCCAAATGTCAATGTTTTTAAAACCTTCCTCAAAAATAGTTTCTTTTAACTCATCTGGTAAATCAATATGATGAAATGCAACATGGTCAAAAGAAGACGGTTCTAATCTTTTTCCGATGATGTGAATTAATTGACCTGAACTACTTTCATAATAATAAATACCATAAAATTGCTTTTCAAGTATTTTTGATAAATGTTTTGCATGTGATATTGCACCTCTCGCTGTATCGTGTGTCTGAAAATGTACATATTTCGTCCTCGATTCTTTTGGTTTTATTGCACTTCGGTAATTATCTTCACCAAATTTTATTACACAAGTGATTATATCTGCGATTTTTGGTTTCATTTACTTTCATCCTTCTTCATTGGACACCATATCGGTGTTTTGTTTTCGTAGTATTCTGCTCTGTCTAATACCTTCATGTTTGCCACACAATAACAATGTTTCCAATCATCTCGGAAATTTGGGCATTGGGTACAATTCTTTAATGTAAGTTTCTTATGCATGTTTTTATTTCACTCCAAATTCAATCAATCTTCCCGAACCAATGTTTTCTATATTCTTTTACAGATACCATGTCAATACCCCATATCAATTTGCATGATTTTTTCTACAATCAATACAATAAGCCCAACCTATCGCTAATGGACTTCCACAATCTGGACAATATCTTACCATACATCTCATTTATCTTACCTCTTGAAAAAAATCATGGAATTCATCAGTTATTACTTGCCCGTTCACACGGAATGATTTTTTGTATTTTTTGAACCATTTCTTCAATGTCTTTTTTTGTTTATATGATATAATTTCACCAGGTTGAACATAAGTATCAGTTAAACCAACAGTTACTGAAATCCAATTATTGTGTATCAAAATGTCTTTGTGGGTGGTAAATTCTTTTGTTTTTTCATTGAATTCTTTTAACAGATTTTTATCTAATTTACCAAGGTTTTCTTTAACCATTTTGATGTAATCATTGGCAAATGCACTATGATAAATCGGGTCGCATGAATACCATTTTCCATCTTTATCTATGAATCCATCTGGTTTTTCAAAATTATCAGATTCATAAATGTTATATCCTTTCTTCCCAGTCATTATATTCTCTATTTTTTTATTTGTAGTGTCGAACAATCTATCTGCGGTATCTGCCAATTCTGGATTTTTAAATCTAAGTTGGTCAATAGCAACTTTTCTTTTTACTATCGAATTGATACCTCCAAGATTTCTTATTCTATTCTGATGTTCTTCACTGTTTTCATGGTCTTTCCAGTTTTCAACTTCGACTTTGCAAAGACCGCAAAATATTTTTTCATTGCTCATTTATCTCTTCCCCCAGTTACTGCGAATAAATCAATATCTGATTATTCTTTTTAAGTTATCTTTAATTTTTACTTCTGTGAATTTCTCCAAATTATTAATTAATTCTATTGTTTTCTCCTTATCTGGTTCAGGGAGATTATGCCCTTTGCTGTCTGCCCCGATACTTACGAAATCAGGATTAATGTCATATATCCATGTGCTGAATGTTTCTAAATCAAAATCAACAATAGGTTCAATTGAAATCATCTTATGAATCGCTTCAAGGTCTCTGAACGCTTCGTATCTATCTTTTTGGGAAGGTGCATCACTTAACTGATATTCTCTATTTGTTTCTAATGTTGTTCCAATGATTACTCGGTCTCCCCATCGAAAATCTATCTCCTTGTATATCTCTGCGAATCTTTTAGGATTCTTTGATTGAAATAAATACCTATTTTTCAAATGTTTTCTGCAATGGTCAAGGATTTTATGTATCCATTCGTCAGGAATATCCTCTGCCCACATATCACAAGATGAACCGATGAATATTGTTCTATTTTCTTTTAAATCTGTTTTTAATTCTGAATTATCGAAACGAACCGGGTTTAATTTGAATCGTTTCATGTAACAGTATTTGCAATTATGTTTACATTGACCTTTAATAACATTCCATGTATCTGTCACCCAAGGATACATGTTTCCTTTTTGTGGATTCAATCCCATATTCTATCTACCTGCATAGTTTTTCATAATAACTTTTATCTATCTTTTCTTTATCTTTGATGTAATCTAAAATATATTCATCAATGACATATACACGTTTGAATTCAACAAAATGAACTTGTCCACTTTCAGGGAATTTCTTTAACTCTCGCATTGTTGCTTTATCTGATTTATCTACAAGACCATGATTGCATCTTCTACAAAAAGTGGAACGTGCGTAATCATCAACAATGTTCTTTTTTTTACAGTTTTCACATACTACAAGTTGGATATACATTTATGATTACCTTAATTTCTCTTTTTTAACAATTATCAAATTCTTTATGGCACTTTTTGCATTCCATTGTCGTACTCCCATCTTGCTGTCGAGTAACATAATACATTAACTCCCCACAACAAGGACATTTTTTATATTTGGAACGGTCTCCAATTTTCCAATTCAACTCTTCAGTTTTTTTCAAAGTTACATCCTCCATTTCTTCTATTTTTCTCATTTCATTTTTAACTAATTCATCTAACATTTTTTCTGATGATTGCAATACTTCTACAGATGCCAATACTATTTTTTTTGAATTAGTTGATTTAATTGCTGATTTTAAATTTTCAAGTTCTTTTTTCCCACAATCATAAGTTTTTCCATTTTCTAATGTAATCGTTGTTTTTTCCATTTTTATTCCATTTTTCACTGTTTCTTTAAATAATAAATATTATTCTGTATCTAATATATCTGCATTATTTAAAAATATTTTTATTGTTTTTTAAAATTGTGAAAAAAGTATTTGAAAAAAATTGTCGAAAAAAAAAAGGAACGGGATGATACCCATCCTATTATTTCTTAAAGCATTCTTTTCGGGCTGCAAGTGATTTTCCCTTTGCACATTTTTGGATTGCTCGTGCTCGACTGTTGACACCAGGTGATACACGATATCCTTTTTGGGCGTTAAGGTTCACTACAACCATCTTACCAAAGATGCGTTTTCTTAAACCAGTCATTCAATTCCTCCAATTCAAATCTTTAAATCCAAAATGTTCTATCGAATATATATAAGTTATTCTAAAAATATTTTTGAAGATTACTCTATTATTTCGGCTTCAATGTCTTCGTCCCCATTGTTTATGATTCTATTAACATGAACAAAATTATCTGTATCAGTGATAACTAAAAAATCTCCAAAATGCAATTCTATTTTTCTTCCACCATTCACTTTTATATCGAGTGTACCCTCTCCAACAAATACGAATTCAGGATTAACATTATATGTTTTTGGAGTGGTGGGAGAACAAATCGCCACGTGGCTTTGCATCATTTTTTTAAGTCTTGCCCGAACTAACGCATCATTGTTTTTTAGTTCTTTTCCCCTACAATGTTCAAAAATTTTTTTTGCGATATCTGAAGTGGTCTTATTTGGTGAATCATGCAGGTAGTGAATGATTGCTATGTCTATATCATCGAATCTCATTTTTCATCGTGTTTGGGGTAACATTCACCTGTTTGAGGGTCGCAGTAAATATCTTCTTTTTCCGATACGGGACATTTGCCTTGAGTATTATCACAAGCCTGAAGGTCTGACATCATTGATGCGAAATCAGTCATTTGGATGCCTCCTTTGAAAAAATATCTATATATTCTTCACCAACTTCGCAAATGTCCTTCCCATTTTTTTCCATGCAAACCATAGGTAAACTATCATCTATTCCACCGGTTGCACCTTTCATATCTATCCATTCGGCGTTGACTTCTTTATGTTTTTGTTTTAGTTTATTTTTTTGTGTTGGATTCTTAACATAAATGGTTATATCTGACATCCTGCATCTCCTTCAATTCATATTCAAAATAACTTTCTGAAATATAAATATTACTGAAGATGTTTAAATACTTTATGAACAATTGGTATACGGAGGAATTGCAGTTTGACTGAGGACCATACGGTCAGGGTTAGTGAAGACAATCTAAAAAAATTACAGAATTATAAAAAAGATTGGTCATTATCATATAATGATATTATTGGTATGGCTTTAAAATTATTGGATGGGGCACCGGTTGATGATGTTTCAGTTGAATCACCAGTATATCAAATCAAGGTGAGTTTAAATCGTGTGAGAATCAGCAACAATGTTAAATCTTTGTTGAAAAGTGGATATGATTTATTCATACCTGAGATTACACATAGGCAAGCCATGTATGTTAAACGTAAATTGAAAAGCATGGGATTTGATTGTATGTATAATAAAGGAGAAGGGGATGGTAAACATGGGTATCTTTTTTCGTTGAAAGAGGATGTTGATGTGAAGGCTGAACCTGCATCTGATTTAGATAAAAGCGTGAGTCTTGCATGAAAAATGTATACTTATTTTACACTATTATTAAGTAGATGATTGTCTTTTTTAGTATTGATTGCTTTGGAAAAGAAAAAAAAGGTATATAGATTTAAACATAGAGCATTGAATTACGTTCCTAAATTACATAAAGAAATATGGTTACAGACAGAAAGAGAGATATGTAAATATTGCAGAGAAATGGGAGGAGAAAGTGATGTTTATACTGGTGAATCAAATAAATTTTTCACAGATTTTCCTAAAATACATCAAAATGGAGAGTTTGATATTCCAATAATGTACTCCATATTGAAGCCAAAAGGTTCTTTATCTGTATGTAAAATACCCTTAGAATATATTGGGGATGCAGGAATGAGTTGTAAGTATGATTTAGATGGCGTTAAGAAAAATGATAAATGTGAGATGAGGATAAAACATGTTAGTGGGAGAAATATGGAAAAATTTTCAGATATTATGCTTTCAAATATTAAATATAAAAAAATTGGGAATAAGGATGGTTTAAAAGAGCATTATATCAAATGGAAGGATATAAAAAAAGAACAAACAATTGAGCGATTCTATGATTTAAAATATTATATTTTGGATGAATTGAAAAGACAGAAGAAAATTGAAGAGAAAAGAGAAAGACGGAGAGAAATACAAGAAAATGAGAGAAGAAGGAAAGAAAAAATTAGGATGGAGATACAAGAAAAACAGAGGGAGAGGGAAGAGAAAGTGAAAAAAGGAATTGAATTATTAGAAAAAATGAAAAAAACAAAACATATGAAATTAGATGTCATTCCAAAAAAGAAGGAAACTGCTGCATATCCAAAAGAAAACATTTGGAAACCAGTTTATAGGAAAAAAATTCATGAGGATAAATGATTTTTAATGATGATTTCTCCATCTATTTTTTCCATGTTCATTGCCATTCTTCGTATTACTTCTGGTGGAACATCATGGATGTTTCTTTTTATTGCGTCTTCAACATTCGCATCTATCCGAATGAAGGATAGTGAATAATTGTATTCTTCAGATAAATGAATATATGGCTCCATTTCATACCAATGGATATTCGTGTTATCTATGATTATTTTTTTCTCTTTGTTGCTCATGTATCGTTCACATTTCAATTTGCATTCTTCATGTGCTTGTGATGCTTCTTCCCTATTCCATGTATATGTTCCATCGGCTTCTGTGAAGTAATGGTCTGCAGAACAAACTTTTGCATCTGGATGATTATTTTTTATGAATGTTGATTTACCTGAACCAGGTATTCCACGAAGTATTATTAGATTCATAGTTCATTCATTGCTCGTTCTGTTTTCTTAATTGCTTCTTTTATTATTTTGTTTTGTTTTTGTCTTCGTTCATTTATTTCTTTTATCCTTCGTTCTTCATGTATTGAAAAACGTGACATTGATGTAGTAATTATTATTTCCCCCATTTAATTATTTATTTTAAAATATTTAAATTTTTCTTTAATGTATGATGAAATTATTGGTAATGCTTATTTATTACTTGTTTATTATTGTTTTGTATGGAAACCATCAAAAGCATTGAATTTTCAAATGGTGTTGTCTGTAAAAAAGAGGGCGATATATTGATTTGCAGTGGTATAACTAAAGAGACTGCATTGACTTCTATAACTGCTTTACGTCATTTTAATAAAAAACTTGATGATGATTTAAAAGAATTGTATGAAGACCCATCAAATTATGCATCAAGTATTGAAAGTGTTAAAAAATTCAAAAGTTTAGTGAAAAATGCATATGATGAATTGCAGGATTTAACAGGCGATAAAACACCACTTGAATTGTGAAATTAGATGGGAGGCAAGATGGGAATCTGATTAAAAAAAGGTATTGTCCAATTCCCACCTTACATACATCTAACAATCGTTATTGTATTATTAAATTTTTTTAAATATTTTAAAATCTACTTTTTGCATTCAATGATTAGAGTGTCTGGGTTTTTGTATAAACCGGGTTGTGCAATGTCTGCTTTGCATGTATTATCCCATCCTTCAAGTTCAATAAATACGTTTCTTGGTTCAGAAGGGTGTGATTTGAAGTCTTGTAATTCTTTTAATCTGTTTCCATCTAAATCTAAATGGAAGTTTTCTATGTATGGTATTTTTTTATCTAAAAAGTCGTGCCCTTTTTTTGTATAAAACTGAATGGCGGTAATGTGTCCGTTCTCATTTTTTTTGAAGTGTATGCTTTTTACTCCTTTTACGTTTTCTCCTATTCTCATTTTTTAATCCTCATTTTTCTTTTTATTTCATTGATTAAATTGTATTTTGGGTATTTATATTCAAGGAAAAGGAAGAAACAGCCTATAAGGAAAGGTATTCCTATTGGGACTAATCTATTTGCTGATAATGCATAGTATGCTTCTGTTGAAGTTACAGGTGTATGATATACTGGCATGAAGTTTAATTTGACGTGTGTATCTTCTATTTCATACTCATATACATCTGTCCATTCGTAATGAATTGATAATGCAATATGATGTACTTCATAATTCTCATCTACATATATCCTTACTCTTTCTGTATCTGGTGTATGGGCTGAAGCGTTTAACCATATGTAATTCCATTCTATGTAATATAGTTCTTGAGAAGGAATCCATGTAAGATTATTACTGTAAATCTTATTTGGATAGTCTCCATCTGGGAATTCTGCCATTGGTTGATATGGTTCTAATATTGATTGTGTTTCTAATGGATTATATATCCAGTTCCCTGCATATCCAATGGAAACGATGATGAATGCTAATCCTATTATGGCAAAAATTCTCATTTGTTATCCCTCAAAGTTCTATGCCTGAAGACAATGCAAACCCTGCACCGACAAGAAGGATTATTCCTCCTATTATTGCATATCGAACCCATCCATTTGGTGGCGGTGCAGTGCTTCCAGTTATCATAATTATTAAACCAATAACTGCAATTGCAACGCCGATAATAAATTTTTTATTTGGTGGTTCATCCATTTATATCATTTAAAAAATCATTTGGTATCTATATAATCTTTGTTACCATAATGTATACAGGAATTAATCCATGAGTTGTCAGAATCATACAAAACCGTACTTCTGATTTTTTTTCAAGAGTGAGATACTCTCAATCTTGAT
>CAZYLG010000008.1:0-35289 GCA_964648565.1 uncultured Thermoplasmatales archaeon | reverse complement strand
AAATTAAGGAGAATCAACAAGAGATTACTACTATATTTGAAACACTCAATACATATGAATCAAAGATAGAAACACAACTTGAATCACTTATTGAGAATCTTTATTTTGAAATTGATAAAATCAATATGAATGCACAACAATCAAATCAAAACGCATTACAAACCCAGCAATCAATTGAATCGGAAATCAACGATTATAAAATACAGTTAATCGCAAGTAGTATATTTTTAATTGTTTTTGCGGGTATCGTTGGATATTACTATTCAACAAAGATAACCAATGCTCTTCTCAAACTCACACATGCTTCAGAAAAAATGCAAAAAGGCATCTTTCCAGAAAAAACAATTGATGTTGATTCTAATGATGAATTTCGTTTGTTAACAGATACATTCAACTCAATGATGGTGAGTATTAAACGGTTGCTAAAACAAAAAAATGAATTTATCAATCAACTCGGCCATGATCTTAAAAATCCGTTAGGACCCATGATACATCTTCTCCCAATTATCGATAGTCACGTTACTGATCCTAAGGATAAAGAGATTTTACATGTTATTCAACGAAATGTCAAATACATGAAAAACCTAGTGGAAAAAACACTTGAATTAGCTCGATTAAATGCAGCAAATAACACTTTATCCCTGGAAAAACTCGATTTGAAAGAAAAAGTTGAAGAAATCATTGAACGAAATAAATTTATGTTTAAACAAAAACAAATTACTGTTGATAATCGAATATCAGAAAGCATCAATATATCTGCAGATCAACTTAGATTAGAAGAACTTTTGAATAATCTCTTTAATAACTCCGTAAAATACAACAATGAACTTGGATCTATAACTGTTGATGCTGTGGATAAGGGCGATGAAGTATTAGTATCCATTCATGATGATGGAGTTGGTATGAATTCTGAACAGCTTAGTCATATTTTTGATGAATTTTACAAGGCTGATGAAAGCAGACATGATTTTGATAGTAGTGGACTAGGAATGCCCATTTGTAAAAGCATCGTAGAGAAACATGGAGGTAATATTTGGGCGGAAAGTGAAGGTATCGATAAAGGATCCACTTTTTATTTTACACTTCCAAAAGAACTGGATGAAGAACCACGTCAACCAGGATTACATCAGAATTTTCATCAGTATGAGTCATCTGCTTCTATTTCTGAAAGAGTCGATCAATTATTACTTGAAAAATATCATTAAAAACCATGGTTATCAATAAATCTTTTTTTAATCTGCTAAGTCTTTTATAGAAACGATTGATTCGTCAACATAATCAGGTATAGCTAACCCAAGCCAGGTTTGATACACATTAATTCCAGCGATAGTTAATTTATCAGTATTTCCTTCCCAATAATCACCATGGGTTGCTGGAAGCCATCCCGCAAGCATAATATCAATCTGACCATTGATTAAATCATTATATACTTCGCCAGCGCTTTCATTCAAGATTGATGTATTATATCCTATTTCTTGAAGGATAAGAGAAGCAATTTGATTTTTTACGGTAACACCTGGCCAGGGTGGTTGACCCATTACTAAAGAGGATTTTCCTAATGAAATTGAATCATTTGGAATCCATGACTCAACAGTGTTTTTGTTTTCATCAATCCAGTTTTGAGCAATGATTTCTGGATTTTTCTTTTCGATAGAATACTCATAAATCCAATCGCTTTGGATCGTATCAGTTATGTTAAACTCGTGAAGGAAGGCAGAGGCAGCTGGAGCAATTTCTGAAAAATCTTTGGAAACAATACTTGCAATCACATCTGAAGCAACTTCGATATCTTTCCATTCTGGAGCATATTTCTTAAGAAATGATCTTGTTTGATTTGGATTGTTATAAATTTGCATTGGGTCGTCAAGTTTCCGCAGATCGGTTATCCCAAATACCGCATGTGGGGACCAAATAGTAATGATAATTGGTTGGTTAAAAGAAACATTTTCAAGTAACGCATCAATCATGGAATCAGAAGATCCTGTTTTCAGCATCCATCCTACTTCTTTTAACTGATATTCATCAAGTGCGGTTTCTGTATTTTTCATGATGCCTGAACCTGGATCGATACCAGTGATTATATGGGAAAATACGCTTCCAATTGAAGTATTATCTTTCACATCGCCATCATTTGTTTTTGAACTACATCCACAATAAAGACTCATTATTAAAAGCAGGATAACAAGGACTATTTTACCCTTTTCAGTTGAAATTGTTTTCATCCCATCACCATTGAATATGGCTATCATTGGTTTGATTCTATTAAATATTTTGCTTATATCCCAAAGAATGTTCGTCCATTTTTTTCATAATCATTTTTATACTCATGATGCTTACTTCTCTATAGTGGTGAATTGATGAAATATGTAATGATATATTGGTCTCGATTCAGTCATAATAAACAAATCGTAGAGTATTTAGATAAAAAATTAACTGATAACAATCATGAAGTAAGCGTGTTTAAAACCGATGAAACCAATCCAACCGATTTACCCGATGCTGATGTGTATGTTTTTTCTACTGCAGCTGAAGCATTTCGGTTGCAAAAAAATATGCGAGTTTTTATGAAGAAAATTAAGGGATTGAATGGTAAAAAATTTGCTATCATTAATACTCATGCGATGAAAAAGAAAAATTGGCTTAAAGGAATGGACCGAATCTTATCAAAAAAAGGTATGGTAAAACTTGCTGAAGTTGACTTTCGTATTGGTGATGGTCAAGAGAAAGGTGAGGGATTACGTGAAGGCTGGCAACAAAAACTTGACGGATTCCTAGAAAAAATTACTTAAAAATTTTACGTGTGATTGATACCATCTTTCTTTCATTTTTTTGTATTGTTTTTATGCACTCCTGTTGGTTCAACATGAATGACGGGGAAATAATGCGTTTTTTTCATGATGTCATTCTCAAGATGATCAGCGATTTCATGTGCTTCTTTTAACGATAACGATCCATTCATTTCCACATGAAAGGTTACGATTTTAATATGGCCATAATCATGCACATAAATACTGTGAATATCAGTAACTTCCGGTGCTTGTTTGATTATGTTTTGTAGTTTCTGAATAAGTTCACTTTTTGGTCTGATTCCGATAAGATAATTCGATGACGTTTTTATTAATTGAATTCCAACATAGATAATAATGCCTGAGACAAAAAGACCAAAGACTGCATCTAACACTGGAAATCCAAGATGGGAACCAATGATTCCAATAGCAACACCAATTGAAGAAATCGCATCAGTTCGATGATGCCATGCATCGGCTTGAAGCATATCACTATCTATTTTTTTAGATATCAGTGATGAATATCGAGCCATGAGTTCTTTTCCAATAGCAGTACTAATTACAATGATTACAGTAATAATTGCAAAAGTAGGATTGGAGAGTTGTTCTGGGTGAAGCAAACGATCAAAGGATTGTTGAATAAAATTAAATCCAATAATGATTAAAAATACAGCAATGATAAGAGTTGCAATGTGTTCGGCTCTACCGTGACCAAAAGGATGTTTTTTATCGGGTCTTTTTTTTGCGATTTTAAATCCAAAAATTACAATTCCAGAAGTGGAAACATCTGAGAGAGAATGAATTGCATCTGCTGCTAGACCAATACTATTGATAAGAAATGCGAGACTGATTTTTATGAAAAAAAGAGTGACATTTCCAATGATACTTACCAGTGCTTCCAAATACCCGTATTTAGCGCGAACATCTGGATTCGTAATATCTCCATATTCTGGAAGTTTCATCCATCTTTTTTTCTTACCCATAAATTCCAAAAAAAGATAACTATGGATCTGATTTATGTTTTATGGAACAAAAACGGATTTTGTCTACTTTCTGAGATATTTGTGACAAAAATTTATTAAATATAAATAATATTATTAATTACAATTTTACTAATTGATCGATCTTTATTATTCTGGAGTGTAAAAAAAATATGAAGATGACATTGAAAAAACTAACAAGTCTCTGTAGTATTCTATTATTTATCACCGTGTTTTTTACTGGTTGTATAACCAGTGAAACGGTAATGGTTGAAATGCGAGATGGCATACAGTTAGCAACAGATGTATATCTTCCTAGCAATAATGAACTACCACACGGCACCCTTCTTGTTCGCACACCATATAATAAGAATGATATGCAGGATTTAGGAAAGACCTGGGCAAAACTTGGATGGCCAACTGTTATTCAAGATATGCGCGGTAGGTACGAAAGTGAAGGAATTGATACTGTGTTTAGAAATGCTCATACTGATGGACCTGATACCCTCTCCTGGATTTCAGATCAATCATTTTCCAATGGAAAAGTTGCCACGTTTGGTGGTTCAGCACTTGGCATAAACCAGTATTATATGGCTGGTGCTAATCCTGATTTTCTTTCGTGTCAATACGTTCAAGTTGCTACTCCAAACTTGTATAATACGGGTGTACAACAAGGAGGACAACTAAGATGGAGTTTAGTACCTCGTTGGTTAGAAGGACAAAATAGTCTGTACATGCTTGATGAGTACCTTGCTCATGAAAATTATTCCCTTGATTATTGGGGCAATGTGAGTTTGGAAGGAAAATGGGATCAAGTGAGTGTTCCTGCGATTCATATCGGTGGCTGGTATGATTGTTTTGCGCAAGGAACCATTAATGGATTCATGGGATATCAATACCAGGGTGGTTTAGGAGCATGGGGTAATTCGAAACTGATTATGGGGCCTTGGACGCACAGTGGTGGTCAAGAGCAAGGTGAACTGGTGTATCCAGAGAATGCAATGGATAATTTTTCGATTTATATGTTTTCAGATATGGTTGAACAATACACAATGGATAATGGTAATCGTTTTGATGATTGGCCAAGTGTTCTTTATTACGTGATGGGTGATGTCACTGATACGTCGGCTCCTGGAAATGAGTGGTTAACCGCTAATGATTGGCCGGTAGATTATGAATCAGTTTCTTTGTTTATGACCTCCTCAAATGAGTTAATTCTTGATCAGTTTTCGTCTTCAGATTCATTTACGTATGAGTATGATCCAATGGATCCAGTGCCAACGGTTGGTGGACAGAATTTAAACATTGCAAGAGGTCCGTATGATCAACGGACTGTTGAAAACCGGGATGATGTCATTGTGTTTTCAACAGATGTTTTATCTGATCCTGTTTGGATTACTGGACCGGTGAAAGCTCGATTATTTGTTTCATCAGATTGTGCGGATACGGATTTTACAGTAAAACTGACTGATGTGTATCCTGATGGTCGAAGTATGTTGATAACAGATGGTATTATTCGAATGCGGAATCGGAATGGATATGATCATTGGGAGTTTATGGATCCTGGTGAAGTGTATGAAGTTGAAGTTGATTTGTGGAGTACGGCATATTTGTTTAATGAGGGTCATCAAATTCGGGTTTCTGTTTCTTCATCGAATGCTCCACGTTTTCTTCCAAATCCTAATACTAAAGAGGGATGGTTGAAAAACGAATCGTATAATGTTGCTGAGAACACGCTTTTTGTTGGAAACACGTATCCTTCTCAGATTGTACTTCCGTTGGTAACCTTAGATTATGAAAAAGAAGTAACTCGCTCTTCAATTGAACTAAAACAGTTAACGCAAGGTTTTTTACAAAATCATCCTCTTTTCCAGTTTGCAGGAAAAGATATTCATCAATCTTTATTGAATCAAAACTAAGACCTGAAGACTTCTTTTTTTCTTCATATTGTTTTTAATTTTGTTTATTTCTTTGTTGTTTTTTCCGTTTTTGGAAATGAATAAGTCGTTGTCTCATTTCCCGGATACGCCGATCAACATGTTGTTGATACGTTGAACTCATAATTAGATATTCCTCCACCATTACTCTATGTAATAAACAGTGTTTATTCATTAATAAATGTTTTTAATGTAACATAAAAAGGTAAAATAAAAAAATATTTTAATAATTTTATATAATTTGAGTGACAGATACTAGTTTAAACAATAAAGATGGCCAAGTGCTCCAATAAAAACCGAATCATCAGAAACAGCAACTGACGATCGAATCGGTGTTGTCTCATAATTTCGAGTTGCATCATCAATCGTATCGCCTGGAGCAAAACACCACAACATATCCCCTGAACTTACCTCAATTCGATATAACCTGCCATCATCAGAACCAACAAGAACAGAATCCTGCCAAATCACTGGATTCGTATGAATAGCAGCCTGACACAGTACCTTCCAGACAATCTCTCCTGACTCAACATCAGCAGCATACACCTGTTGATCATGAGATCCAAAAATAACTAAATCATTTACTACCACTGGCGTACTTTCAATACCCCAACCAGTATCAATCATCCACACTATCGATCCCGAACGTTGATCCAACGCATACAGATTTGTATCCCAACTTCCAACATACACCTGACCATCCTTTTGATACGGACAACTCGTTAGCAACCCATCTAATTCTTTTGTCCAAAAGATACTACCATCAGATATATTCACAGCAAATACTGTTTCCTCAGAAGCAATAATCAGCACATTATCCTCAACATTTGATACATACGGAGCACCATCAACATTGATCTGCCACCTAATAACCCCAGAATCCTGATTGATAGCAGATACTTTTTGCCTCTCAGATCCCACAACTACCAGTTCATCAAAGACCACTGGACCACTTTTTACAGCACCAATTGGTTTGGTATTCATGGTCATCCAACCTAGATCAAATACATGTAATCCTTCATCAGACCCAACAAACAACCGATGATCAGTTACTACCGGTTTTGTAGGATGACTACCAATCTCTTTAGACCATAATGTCTCTTTATCAACTGAAGAAACCGCAAATAACATTCCGGTTGATGTTGATGAATAAATGATATCCTCTGCTCGTGTTGAAAACGAATAAAAATCATTTGAATTTTCTTCTAATGAAATCGTCCAATCCTCATCTATTTCCGAAGGAATAACAGATTCACTGCTACTCATTTGAACTGAATGGTCCTTTGGTAATCCAAACACTTCAACCCAACCATTTGGTTCCAACGGTTCATAGTACACATCGGTTGAATCAAAATAAGCCATGGACAAAGTTTTCCCACCAGGATGACCACTATGCACAAGCATACCATGATGATCTAAAAGTGACGTGCTTGTAATCTTACAATCCGGTGAATACGTACTAATTGGATCAGTGCCCATGATTTGTTTAACGATTTCAACATCTATTTCTCCGTAATACTTGTTCCCTAACTCTTCAAATGCGATATCTCGAGCTGCTGGTAGATACCATGGGGTATGATACTGATAATTATCAAGACCTAAAACAAGATGATAAATATATTGTTGTATGAACAATTTCCAATCCATTTTTTCCCATCGAACCCAGAAATCCATAGGATTATTACTCGACCATTGAAATCCATCTGTTTTTCGTTCTATGACTGCATCATGATAGAGTCCAAGTTCATACCGAGCAATCTCCCCATTTTTAGTATCACCAATCAACCAAACTGCATTCATCACTCCGTCATTATCCGTTCGTAAATACCGGATCACATCATCAATACTACTTGAGTATTGCACGGCTTTTCGAGCTCGTACTGCAAGAGGCAGTCCTTTTTCAGACCAAGCACCTTGCGGAAGCGTGGTTTCAATAAAGGTGATACCTTGTTCATTCTGGTAAAAATCATGATCGCTCCAAATATAACCTGGTGCACAACTCATCTGAAATCGGTAACCTTCTTCAGGTATCACATCTAAAATAATATTCCATCGAATAGCAATATAATACGACCACCACCACATCCCCGCACCATCAATACTACTCCACATGGAATTAGAGATGATGACTTCATCATTTTTCGTTGCATTACCCGTTGCAATAAAAGAACTGCAATGATGATGGATAGTATCAGTTGCTGCATCAGGGATAAAATCATCAACGAATTCTTCTGCTGAAAGCGTTGAATACTGAGAAATCGTTGGTTGAATCAAAGCAAAGAATGAAAGCAATGGGTGAATGCCTTTTCGAATCTTACGATCTGTAATTTTTGAAAGCATTTCATACATTTCGTTAGAAGCAAGCACGTCTTTATACGAAATAGGATCTCCATACAAGGTTAATCCTCGTTCAGTAACACCCGATGCAATCCCTCGTATTTCCTGACGATATTCATCAGGATACTCATCCCAATACATGGTTTCAGCAAGATTCGTACAAAACTCCCACCATTTCAACGCAATGGATTCATATTGGTCCTCGGAAAGCACTGGTCGAAGTGGTTTAATTCTTGGATGATTCAAAATCATCTTACTCCAGCGGTACATCAAATCAATGATTTCCTCACCTGCAAGATATCCATATTGATACCCTCGAGTGAACGAATCTCCGTTTATATTCACATAGACCCATCCTTGGATATTATATCTACTCCCTCCAAGAGGAGAGGAGCTTATGATCTCCTGTTCAGATGATTCCATCTCAACGATTGATTGATCTGTCGAATCGGTAACTGAGTAAACTGATCCAAACGCTGAAGGAACAACAAGAAGTATAATTATGAAAAGAACATTTATTTTATGTACTAATCGCATACACTTATTATATAGGTTATAAGTTATATAAATATTACTTGATAAATGAAAAAAACAAAAGGATATAAACTAATTCTTTTTCTTTTTCACATAATGAAATACATACCGAGTCGGAACCCGCTTTTTTTTACCCGTCCAATATCCGCAATGCGGACACCGAAGTTCAATAGTAACCACCCCACCCCAAATAGTCAGATTCCTCACCCGTTTCAACTGATGATGACAAACCGGGCACCGATGTAATGTTTTTTTTGGATTACCTTCACGTGAATGAATTTCCACATCCACAAAACCTTGATTCAATGCCAAAAGCCGTAACCGTTTTTGAGTAACTCGAAAAGAAATATTCTTTTTTTGTAACTCGGATAACACTAATTCATGTAATAATCGCTGAGATTGCACGATATGAGCTTTGTTTAACACCCTTCTCAACGCAGCAATAACCTGTTCATCCGAGGGTATCGTATAACTCATCAAACATAGTGAACATCATAATAAATAATAAAAATTTGCATCAAAATGCATCCAAAAATCTTAAAATGAAGAATAATATCCGTTCATTTAACAAATAGAAAAAAAGATAAAGAGAATCAACTTAGGATTCTTCTTCAAGATTAATCGTTTTTAACACATCAGTTCGACTCACAATTCCAGCGATTTTTTTATTCTCAGTAATCGGAACCGACCCAATTTGATGTTCAATCATCATCTCAGCGATTTCCTTCACGGTTTTATCAGATTCAGATGAAATAACTGGTACTTTCATCACATCATTAACCAGTAACTCATCAAGCTGATGCTTTTGTTTACCCAACGGAAACAATTTTTTAATCTTAGCAAGTGAAAACGCAATGTCAATATCTGAAATCATACCAATTAACATCCCATTATTAATCACTGGTAAACGGGCAACACTTTCATCAATCATCCGTCGACGAGCATGAATAACCCTATCATCAGGAGAAACTGAATGAATCTCAGTTCGCATAATCTCAGATACTGCTTGAGTACTATCCACGAAGGGCAATAAATCAGCTTTAGTTACCACGCCAACAAGATTATTATCTTCAACCACGTGAAGAATAGTGGGACCCGGCTCTCCAACCTTAGATAATATCGTTGCAACTTCATCATCTGGATGAACAATATTGATCTCCTTTTCCATTACTGATGAGGCATGTAAACGAGAAGCAGGAACACCCCTACTTCGAATAGCACCAAGCTTAACTGCGATCGCAGTATCAGTAACTACACCAACCAATTCTTTTTCTTCAAGAATAGGTATTTTGGTCACATCATTTTTCTTCATTAATCTCATGACGTGTTTTAACTCAATATCTTTATCAACACTAATAATTTCAGTTGTCATTACATCTCTTACTTTCATTATCAAAACCCTCATTTTTTCTCGTTTTTATTCATATTTTAATGCATCAATGCAGTCTTCGCAAAGAAGTCGACCATCTACATTTCGCAATTGAGCAGATAACGTGCCACAGTCTTCGCATTTTCCTGAAAAAACCTGTTTTTTAAAATATGATTCATCACGTTTGCTAATGGTATACCATTCATGTGATATTTCTTTTAACGTTGGTGTAATCTTTAAGATATCTTTTTGCGTAATTACACCAATGAGTTGGTCATGTTCGATAACGGGTAACCTGCGTACATGACATTTTCCCATTATTTCCATTGCATTCTGCAAAGATGCAAATGGATCAATAACCACAATTGGCGTCGTCATAATATGGTCAACTGATACTTCAGAAGGATGAAGATTTTCTGCAACCACTTTCCGTACAATATCTCGTTCTGTGACAATGCCAAGTGGTTTCTCCGATCCAATGAAACAAGAATCTACTTTATGAGATTTCATCAGCGCTGCAGCCTCTTGCACCGTGATATCAGGGGAGATGATGACCGGGTTGGTTTTCATAACCTCCCGCACAATTACATTTCCTTTCGCCATTATCGATTTCCTTCCAACTTCAATCGTATACTTTTGACCGGTGACTATTTATCGGAACCATTAAAACCTTTCGCCTTATTGTTTTTTTCTGTTGCAGGATGAATGGGAGCCAATACGAAAGAGAATTTCGCAGTATTTTAGAAGCAGATAAGGTTATGTTACAAAAAATCACAAAAACCTGTTCTGTCTTAGAACGGGAGAATTATTTTAGAGTGATTGATCAACCATTTGCTGTTATCCGGGCAGCTGGATCACTGGGCATTGATTTAGTAGCTGTACGGGGAGATGTCTCATTCTTAATTGAAATTAAAACAAGTAGTGCTTCAACACTTCATTTTAGCAGCATGTCCGGAAAACTTCAAGAACAAGCTGAATCCATGAAACAATTATGTGAAAAAACAGCAACGCTACCTGTGTATGCTTTTCGATTAAAACGCTACCGTGGGGATTCATGGAGAATATTTACCCTTGATCATCCTACATTACAAGGAAGACTACGCATCGTTCATCAACGCTTACCCCTTCTTTCGCAAAGTTCTAACGGGAATTATATCATGCGCTGGGATGATGGCATGCCCCTTTCTGATTTCTTAAATTATATTTGCAAGCAGTAAAAACCTAGTACACTACGTTCTCAATTTTTTTTTGATTTTGACGAAATCTTTTAGAACAGCAAATGAATTCAAGTGTGTAGATATCTATGAAAAAATTACTTATCGCCTATGATGGGTCAGATGCATCAAAAAAAGCAATTGACGTCGCTATCCAATCAGCGTTACCAGATGATGAATTAGTTTTGTTAACCGTTATTCCTGCGGAACTCACTCAATCCTCGTTTACCAAGATGTTACTTCCAACCATTGACATGAGTTCAATTGTACAATCTGGAAGTTTTAAAGAACGAGCTATGGAATCACTCGGAGAGATTGCCAAAGGCTATGAACCATCTGTTGGAAAGGTTTCTGTTGCGGTTGAATCCGGTGATCCAGCTGATGAAATACTTCTTTCTGCAAAAAAACATGGTGCAGATATGATTGTACTTGGATACAAAGGCTATGGAAAAGAAGGACGATTCCTCTTAGGAAGTGTCACAGATAAAGTAGTCCGTTACGCTGGAACCAGTGTATTGGTTGTTCGATAAAAAAAGATTTAATACATGATTGTATGGTAATCAGGTATGCATCCAGCTGAGGAGATTCGTGGAGTAAAAAGTGCTCTTTTAAAAGATAAACGAATTGTTTTAGCAGTAACTGGTAGTATTGCTGCAGTTGAGACTATTCGATTAGCTCGAGAACTCATTCGACATGGTGCTACAGTAATTCCTGTGATGACACCAGCTACCACTCGAATTATTCATCCTGATGCATTATGGTTTGCAACTGGTAAACAACCAATTGTAGAATTAACTGGGGAAACCGAACATGTTTCATTCTGTGGACGAGTAGAAGACCCAGTTGATCTTTTATTAATCGCTCCTTCTACAGCAAATACCATTTCAAAAATCGCACTTGGTATTGATGATACAGCGGTTACTACATTTGCAACAACAGCTATTGGGTCAAAAAGACCGATTATTATAGTTCCTGCCATGCATTTATCTATGTATGATCATGAAATCGTTCAAGAAAATGTAACTCGATTAAAACAACAAGGAATCGAATTCATTGATCCTTTTTTCAAAGATAACAAAGCAAAACTTGCTTCAAATGAAGAAATCGTAGCCAGGGTAATAAAACGAATCGGCCCAAATCAATTAAACGAAAAAAAAGTACTAATCATTGGCGGATCAACTGAGGAAGCAATTGATGATGTCAGGTGTTTAACTAATATAAGTTCTGGGAAAACAGCAGTGTTTTTAGCTCAACATGCATATTTTAATGGGGCAACTGTTTCTTTGTGGTATGGCCAAAGCAATGCGGTCGTTCCTGATTTTATTCAGACAACTCGCTTTACAAGTATTGCTGATGTGAAACAATTAATCACAGAAACTAACCTTGATTCATTTGATCTAATCATTGTGTGTGCTGCACTATCGGATTATATCCCTGAAAAACAACAGGGGAAAATAGAGTCAACAATAAAAGAAATCAGTATTCATGCATATGCTGCTGAAAAAATACTTCCACTCCTTAGAAAACATGCTTCTTCTTCAAAGATTATTGGTTTTAAATTGGATGAAACGAAAAAAGAAGCAATAACAAAAGCACAACAATTATTATCCGAAATATCTCTTGATGCCGTGGTTGCTAATACGATTACTAGTATTGGATCAACCGAACATACGGTTTGGATTGTTGATCAATCAGATAAAACAACAGATTTTACTGGTTCAAAAGATGAGGTAGCTAAAAATATTCTTTCTTATGCAGCCACTGTGATGTTATGAATAAAGCAGTAGCGTTTGCTCCGGGGCACATTTCCGGTTTTTTCCAACCTATAATAAATAAAACTGATGTGAATAGAACAGGATCTCGTGGAGCAGGCGTTTGTATCTCACATGGTGCTACCAGCACGGTTCATCTGAAAAAGGATGATGAACAACGCCTTGATATCATTGTTAATGGAAAACCAGGAGAGTATACTGTTACCCGAAAAGCAATTAAAATTATTCTGGGAAAAACACCATTCAATGTAATCGTTGATGTTCAGTTAGAGTTACCTGTTGGTCAAGGATTTGGCATGAGTGGGGCTAGTGCATTAAGCGCATCTTTAGCACTAGCAAAGATTCTTGGAAAACCACAAAAAAATGCGATTAAAGCAGCTCATCAAGCAGAAGTTATAAATCACACAGGTCTTGGTGATGTCGTAGCATCATCTGTTGGAGGATTTGAGATTCGTGAAAAACCAGGAATTCCTCCATTTGGAAAAATCCATAAAATAACTGAGAATCATCCTCTGATCTTAGCTGTACTTCCTGGAAGTATTTCCACTCACGATGTGTTAACTGACACAAAAAAAATTGATACTATTGCTAGGATTGGAAAAAAGTGTACAAATTCAGTGATGCGCAATCCAACGGTGAACTCTATCTTTGATTATTCGATTTACTTCACCAAAAAAACGAATCTTGCCTCTGAGCAACTACGATTGATCTTACAAAAAATAAATGAAACGGATCAAGCAAGTATGTGCATGCTTGGTCATAGCATATTTGCACAAGGAAACGTACACCGCATTAAAAAACAAATCCCTTCGGCAGTAACAATTATTGAAACTGATGTGGACAATCTAGGTGCACGAGTTCTAAATTATGCATCAAACTCTTAGATCTCCATTGTTTTTCCTTCTGCAAGATCCTGCAAATGTTTTTCTGCATCCTCTGGACCCTTTGCAAAAAGAATGTCTTCAGGTTCAACTAATGTTTTTTTATTCGGACCATACAACCATCGGTTTTTATGACGCATAGCAATAACAGTCATCCCTGTTTCACTTCCCAGTTTTAGTTCACCAATTGTTTTCCCGCAAAGAATTGAATCCTTTTTTACAAAAACTCGTGAAAGCACTTCATCAGATTCTTTTAGACTCATTCGGATGATCGGATGCAATTCTACATCTCGTAGTTGCACATCAACGATTTCTAACGCCGCATCAGCGATTTCCTCTCCGGCTTTTGCAAGTTTCATAATAGTTAACGCACTATCTGCGGTTAACTGTTGTTTTGATACCGCTTCAAGTGTTTCTCGTTGCAGATTTTCATATAATTCATCAATAAGATTTTCAAGATCATACACTTCCTCAGCGATAGTTTTGTTATTGTATAACAATGAAGAATACGCAAGATCAACCATTAACTCTGATTTATCCTTAATTTCCAACACAACTTCTTCAAATGAGGTGTTCTTCATTCGATATCCTCCTTTGTCCCACGGAAAAATGCATTCAATTGTTTATATCCTTCATCGTTTCCCCGAGCAATCACGATATCATTTGCTATTAACGAACTTTTTGATTGTGGATTATAGATCCAGTAATCCTCCCGCCGAATAGCAATAATGCGCATCCCTGTTTCAGATTCGATGTTTAACGATCCAATGGTTTGATTACAACCTGATGATTTCTCAGTTACTTTTAATCGGTAAATCCGCTCATCGGCTTTTGCAAGAATCCTTGGAAGCACTGGTTCAGTGTTCTCCTTCATCATTAAGATGATATCTCCGGCAGTGTTTGAAATCTTTTCAGCAGCTTGAGCGATTTGAAGGATGCCTGCTAGTTGCTCAGCATCTTCTTTGCTTCGAGCCGCCATCATAGCCATGATTCGAATATCATAATTCAGTTTATCCATGCGGACTTCCAAGTACCGTACCTCTTCGGCGATTTCCTGATTATGCAAAAGCACCGCTGAATAGGCAAGATCAATGATTAGTTCAGAAATATCTTTCATTTCAGTCAACAATTCTTTAACTGGTGTTGGCTCATATTCAATTTCACTGAATTCCTCTTTTTTCCAAAGGGGGGTTCGCTGTATTTTACCAATGATTCTATGTCGATGTTTTTCTTTTCCCATTCCAATTCAGACTCCAATAAACAAAAATAAAATCAAAATACCAAAACTATCCCCAATTGTGGTAACTACAGGAGCAACCACATCATCAGGATCAATTCCTTTTTTAAAAGAAATGAATGCAGTGACCACACTGACTACTGATACCAATCCTATGAGAAGGACTCCGATCGATAGAAATGTGGTAACAAATGAGACCAAGGTTACATTCATCGTTAATCCATTAAATAATCCTATCAAATAAATACCTATCGATAATAATGCATAGGTTACGATACCCATGAGTATCGCAGTAATCACGGTTTCATGCATAACCTGGTCTTTAATACTGATCTCAACAGATCCAACATGTAATCCTGAGGCAAGATGAGCACCAAGAATACTTCCTATGTTTCCACCAACACCATTTATCACAGGTATAGCAATTAAAAACAAAGGTAGATGGGAAAGCAATGCCTCCTCTTTTAAAAATAGTAATTGTCCAACTAATACCTCAACCAATAAACAAACGAACAATAACGGAAGCCCATTCATCACAATCTTTTTCCAGTGATACATTTACAAGATCGCCTCCATCATCAAAGCACTAGCAAAGATACAAAGCATAGTGGTGATATCACCAACGGTTGCTAATGCAGGTCCCGTAATGTTATCCGGGTCGTATCCACGTTTGAAGACTAAATATACGATACCAATGGTAAATGAAGTTAACAATAACCCTGAGACTACTCCGGCAATAAGCACGGTTCCCAATAAAAAGAAAAGATTGACCTGTTGCTGAAAAAACACAAGGGTAGTTAGATATGCAATAAGGCCAATAGCAGCTGAAACAAGAACACTTAACACAAGTGATCCAAGTACATTCTGTTTCAATGCATCATTCCACATATTATCTGCATTGATCAACCCTAGATGATACGCTGAACCAAGCCGGGATCCAAATGCGGTGCTAATGTTACCTCGTAATGCAATGATTCCAGGAATAACCACAAGTAACCCGGGGATACGATGAAAGATATCCACCATGGATCCAAGGATGCTACCGGTAAAGATACCGCCGATACCACAAAGAATGAGCAGGGGGAGGCTTTGTTTGACCATTTGCTTTAAAATCATGTGCTATCGCCTCCATATTTTTTTCACACTCCATAGTATCAACTCACTTTTAATGTATTACAATCTTATAAGTATTTTTTCCGGTATCGTTTCCATGTTTCATCAGAATGATCTTGAATACGTTTCAATTGTTCTTCATTTCGTTTCGGAACAAATAAATGTTTGAATCTGCCTTGATATTTCAACCATTCTTCAATAGGCTTAGGCTTAATTTTTTCTTCAAGAATTAACTTGCTTTTTCCATTAAACACCATTTCATCGTTTTCATATTCCCAAAGGGTCCACGCACCAGTTTCAATAGCAAGTTTTCCCATATCAACAGTTTTATCCATACTAAACCGCCAACCAGGAGGACAGGGAGCAAGAATCTCAATATATTTTGGTCCTTTGATGTTTTTTGCTTTTTCTACCTTTCTATAAAGATCTTCTGGTTCGCTAATGGATGATTGTGCAGCATATGGTGGATGATGCGCTTGAATGATTTCGCCCATCTCTTTGTGAAACTCTGTTTTACCTGCAACGGTAGTTGTAGTCCATGCTGAAATAGGAGTTGCTCCACTTCGTTGAATTCCAGTGTTTGAATAGATCTGATTATTGTAACAAACATAAATGAAATTGGTTCCACGTTCAATAGCACCAGATAATGCTTGAAGACCGATATCATACGTACCACCATCACCGGCCCAAGCAAGTACAGTAATATCCTCTTTGCCTTGTTTTCGAAGTGCAGCTTCCACCCCAGATGCACCAGCTGCAGCTGCTTCAAAAGCAATATTCATAACAGGAATATCAAAAGAAGTATGAGGATATAAACTTTCAATAACAGCCGTACAACAAGCTGGAACAACCATTATGGTTTTCTTGCCAAGTGCTTTTAACACAATTCGAAGTCCAAGTGTAGCAGGGCAACCGGGACAGGCTGCATTTCCTTGAATCACATGTTCTTCAACAGGTAAATCTTTCAATGCCATTTTTATGCCTCCTCCTCAAAACCATACCATATTTGCTGTTTTGCTTTTCCCTTGATTGCTTTTTTGCACATTTTTTCAATATCTCCATAGGGCACATCTTTTCCACCAAGCCCTGCGATAAAACCAGTTACTTTTGCATCTGATTCATCATATAAAGCAGCCTTAATTTCATTAAACACTGCTCCACCGGATCCAACAGAAATATTCCGATCGATAACAATTAATTCTGCTTGTTTACTTATTTTAATGATTTCCTCAGTGGGAAATGGTCGAAGCACTCGTAACCGGGCAAGACCTATCTTAAGTCCTTCCTTTCGGAGATTATTGATTGCTTCTTTACTTTCAGCACCAATTGCACCCATGGAAATAAGAATATATTCAGCATCATCACAATGATAATACTCAAATAAGTCACCATGAGATCTTCCAAATTGTTTTTTCCACTCTTTTGCAATATCTGGGATTAATTTTTTCGCATTCATTTGTGCATCATGCATTGCCTTTCGGATTTTTTCATAATCTTCTGTTCCAATGATATTTCCCTGCGTGGTTGGATTATCAATATCAAGTTTCCATGTTGGTTCATATGGTGGAAGGAAATCATCGATTTCTTTTTGTGTTGGAATCTCAGCTGGCATTGAAGTATGAGATAAAATAAACGCATTATGACTAATCATCACAGGCAAAAGCACATCAGATCGCTCCGCGAGTTTAAATGCTTGAATAAGTGTATCATAAATTTCTTGATTACTACTTGCAAAGAACTGAATCCATCCAGTATCTCGCTGTGAGATGGCATCGTTTTCATCAGTCCAAATATTCCAACCTGGTCCAATCACTCGGTTAATATTACACATCACAATTGGAAGCCGGGCTAATGCAGCCCAATGAAGCATTTCATGCATTAACAACAGGCCATGTGATGAAGTGGCTGTAAACGTTCGGGATCCTGCTTCACTAGCTCCAATACAAGCTGACATTGCTGAATGTTCACTTTCAACACAAATGTAATCGCCTTTGAACTCACCAGTTGCTACGTAATTTGCAATCCCTTCCACAAGTGTTGTTTGTGGGGTGATTGGATAGGCTGCAACCACATCTGGTTTAGCCATGATCGCTGCTTTTGCTGCGATATAGTTACCAGTATCAATCATGATTTCGCTCATTTCTTTTTACCCTCCCGGTCCATTTTAATAGCTTTAGTGGGACATTGATTTGCACATATGCCACATCCTTTACAGTAATCATAATTAATTTCAACGGAATCGTCATCATTTCGTTTAATGGCTCCTTCTGGACAAAAGATCCAACAACGTAAACATTTCACACATTTTTTCAGGTCTAACTTGGGTCTGAACACTCGCCAACTACCTGTTTTTCCCATTGCTCCTTCCTTTGGATAAGAAATACTGGAAACAACATCATATTTCTTACTTTTTTTCAAAAGATCACCTCCACAATGTCATATGCATCAGCTGTTGCTTTTACGTTTTTCTCACCACTTTCGCCTTTCCATTTTTCACGGATTGCTTGCTGGATTGATGGAAGAGTAACATTATCCAAAACTTTGGGCACTGCCCCCAGGATTGGAGTATTTACCACCGGTATTCCACCTACGACAATGTCATGTTTGATTGCAATACCAGTTGCATCAACAGTTGCAACATTTTTTGTTTCCTTGAAATCAAACTCATCGGGTGATTTTTGAGTATTAATCAGGATTTTTCCATCTTTTTTCATTCCTTTGAGCACGTTAACGAGGTCCATGATACTTTCTTCTTGAACAATGACAATATCAGGTTCGTAAATCTCACTTCGCAGGTGAATCTCTCGTTCTGAGATTCGTGCAAAGGCTCGAACAGGTGCTCCTCGTCGTTCAGCGCCGAATACAGGAAATGCCTGCAGTCCTTTGTTTCCATCTTTTAACGCGGCAGCGACAAGTAGATTTGCAGCGGTCACAGATCCTTGTCCGCCTCGCCCATGAAAAACAATTTCAACTATGTCATCTAGAGCCATAATATTACACTCCCGTGAATTGTGGAATAAGGATTATACATATAATTGTTTTGAACAAAAATTAGGATAAGATTCAATCTTTTGTTGCCGCATCAATCTTTGCTGTTGCTGTAGCTTCTTTATCAGTTCGATGATCAATTTTTAGTTCAGTAATTACCCGGTTTACACCTGATTCATTAATCAATGCATCATGGGCATGTTTCACCGCAGTAAAGATTTGATCAGTTGATTCTGCTTCGATGACTGTTGCCATGGCATTCGTGTAACAGGTCACTGGTTCTTTCTCAAGTGTTTTAATCACTTTTCGAACATAGTTGCTCACACTTGTTCCGGCTCCTAAAGGAGAGATACTTACTTGTGCTAAAATCATAAATCGCCTTCACCCATCAGTTCAAAGTTTCTTTTGTTTTTAATGATTGTGTTTGTACTCGTTTTGATGACGAAATCATATAAATGAAAAATCATATACCCTTTTCAAGTTCATGTGGGGTTTGTTATGGAGAAACTTTCAAAAAAGGATTTGTTGAAAAAGGCGAAGAAACCTGGTAAAGATGCCATGCGATTACATCCATTTTATAAAGGAAAAATCGAGGTTTTACCGAAGTGTCGTGTGAAGGATTTTAATGATTTTGGTATTTGGTATACACCAGGGGTTGCAGAGCCTTGTAAAGCAATACAAAAAAATCCGTCAAAAGTATATGATTATACGAATAAATGGAACACTGTTGCAGTGGTAAGTGATGGAACACGAGTACTTGGACTAGGGGATATTGGACCTGAAGCCGGTCTTCCAGTAATGGAAGGAAAATCATTATTGTTTAAATATCTTGGCGGTGTGGATGCACATCCTATTTGCTTAGATACAAAAGATACAGAAGAGATTATTCAAGCAGTGAAATGGTTGAAACCGAGTTATGGGGGGATTAACCTTGAGGACATTGCTAAGCCAAAATGTTTTGAGATTTTAGATCGACTGCGCAAAGAAATGGATATCCCAGTGTGGCATGATGATCAGCAAGGTACAGCTACGATTGTTACGGCTGGGGCGATGAATGCATTGAAACTAGTGGGAAAGCCATTGTCTGAATCAATGTTTTGTATGGTTGGTGCAGGGGCTGCAAACATTGCGATAGCTCGGGTGCTTATTGCTGCTGGAGTTAATCAAAAAAACATAATTATGACAGATAGTAAAGGAATTCTTCATGAAAGCCGATATGATTTAGCTGAAGAACGAGAGTATAATCCAGTGAAATGGGAAATGGCAGTGAATTCAAATGGTGAGGAACGAACTGGTCCGATTGAAGATGCATTCGTTGGAGCAGATATTTGTATAGCTGCAAGTAAACCAGGTCCTGGAACTATTAAAAAGGAATGGATAAAGAGTATGGCTGATGATCCTATTGTGTTTGCTACTGCTAATCCAGTTCCTGAGATTTGGCCTTGGGAAGCTGAAGAAGCAGGAGTTTCTATTTTTGCGACGGGTCGGTCTGATTTTCCAAATCAAATTAATAATTCACTTGGTTTTCCAGGTATTTTCCGTGGAACACTTGATGTTCGTGCTGAGACTATTACTGATGAGATGTGTATTGCAGCAGCTAGTGAACTAGCTAAAACTGCTGAAGATGAAGGTCTTACTAAAACGCATATCGTTCCAACCATGGATTCATGGGAGGTCTTCCCGCGGGAGGCAGTGGCTGTTGGATTAAAAGCAATTGAGCAAGGTATAGCTCAAAAGAAACCATCTCGAGATGAGTTGTATAATCATGCCATGAGCATCATTAAAAAAGCAAGAAATAAAACTCGGGCGTTGATGGATGCCGGATTTATTGCTGATCCTGATCAGTAGATGAATGTCCATCTGGTTTTAGATTGATCATATTGGTTCGCTTGTAGATGTCTAGGTATGTTGAAACATGAATCTTTTTTTCAACACCCTCTATTGGTTTGATATGTTCGTTGATAAACCGCCAGAGATGTTTTCCGTCTTTTGCAAGGATATTGAGGATGATATCATGGTCTCCTGATGAGGTGGTAACTAGTTGTACTTCGTTATGTTCGGTGAGTTGTCGAGCGATATCATGCATTTTTAATGGATCTACGTTTAGTCCGATTACTGCACTTGTTGAATAACCGACTTTTTCCGGGTCGATGATTGCTGAAAAATTGGTGATAATGCCGTTTTGCAACAGTTTTTTGATACGGTAATGTACGGTACTTGCTCCGAGATCTAGTTGTTTGGCGATTCGTTGATATTGTGTTTTATCATTTTCTTGTAAGATGTTTAAAATTTTCTTATCTATGTCATCCATAACTTTTCGTATATCATTTAATACTTTTAAAATTTTTTGATTAATTTTCAATAAATTTCGCTTTCAATAGAAATATTATTTTAACCTCAGGATTCTCACTGCGAATTTTATAAAAAACCAGTTTTCCACCAAAATTCAAAGATTTAAAACATAAATACAGGATTTCCGAATGAGATTTTCCCTCATTTGGAAAATCCGATACATCGATGTTAATCTGCATTACTTTTTATCAAAATCAAATTCCTACCTAAAATAAAATGTGTCAACGAATTTTATTTTTGATTTGATAGGATATATTTTTATTCATTTTATCTATATTAAAGGATTGCCAATGACCAAATATTTCTTATACCTTTTTTCAATATATTCCTTTGTTTGTTTCAACTTCCGAATGGGTTTTTGGGGGAAAGGATATGACCAATGAATTAAGAAAGAAACTTGCAATTGAAAAAAGACGCCTTGATGAAATCAACGATTATATTCTGAACAAAGAAAATAAACTTGTCAATGATCTTTTAGCAGTCGTTGATAAATATGGTGGACCAGCTCAGATTAATCAAAAGGCCAAGGAATCTAGAAACATCGATAGTCTTCTTCATCGACTTGAAAAGAAAAATCCATCATATGTTTCTGATATTAATTGGCTGATGAAACAGATTGATAATGAATCATTTATTTCAATAGAAGATTATCGAAAAAAAGTTCTTGGAAATAAATATTCAGATATCACATTTAATGAAGATTGTCCGGTAACCCTTGAAATTAGTGCCTGCCAATATTTCCCATTTTTCGTTGCCGAAGCCAAACAAGCGAAAGAAAAACAGGAATTAATGCCTGGGCGATTCATTCGGGTAAGAAACATGAAAGAACAAGAAGAAGATGGTGATTTACTTGCCATGTCAGCAGCAATTCAACTTCTTGGATCTAGTTGCTGTGAAACACTTGATACAAAAGGAACTGATGGTTCAAATATTCATCTTGGCGGTCCAGAAACTATTACAGGATATTTCGGAGGTATTGGCCAACCAAATGATCATCCAATAAAATGGGTTGATGAATTTCTCTACTTTTACACAAATTATGGCGTTAAACAAGTTCTTAATATCAATCCAGGAACAATCTTTCTTGGATATTTGCTTCATAAACTTGGTATTGATATCGAATTTAAGATATCGGTGTATATGGGAAATGATAATCCATATGCGGTGTTTTGGACGTTGATGGCAGCACGATTATTTTCTAGAAAAGATGGGTCTACTTCTTTGATTGGTTTTAATTTTTCTAATTCAGTGAATAATACAACGATTGAAATGAGTGATAAAATTAGGAATTATTTAGAATTGGGTGATTTCGTTCGTTTTGAACATCACATTTTTGAAACATGGAAAAGTATTGTCATTCAGCCTTATGATCGACGTAATGAGCTATTGGAACTTGCATCAAATGTTAAAAATATAAGTGCAAAACATGAAGGAGGGGAAATTTACATGGAAGAAAAAAGAGATCATCCGAGTGATATTCTTGAATATTTCCTTCCTAAAGAAGAAATCGTTGAACAGGGGCTTATGGATGCAGTAACCCAAAATTATTTAGATAAACATGAGTCGTTGAACAATACGGCGAAAGCTTTAACAAAAAAAGGTCTTTCGTTTATTGCAGCACCTAAACTTCATCATAGGGGGAATTAAAAATGAAATATAAACTTGCTTTTATAGGATATGGGGTAGTAGCACAGGGTCTCACTGAGATTCTCGTTGAAAAAGAAGAAATATTGAAGGAAAAATATGATTTGGATTTTTCAGTTGTTGCCATCTCAGATATAAAGAAAGGATCCGTGTATGATGAAAACGGATTGGATATGAAAAATATATTAAAATTAGTAAGACAAGGAAAACAAATTGATAAGTATCCTTCAGGGATTAAGGGGCTGGATAGTGTTCAAACAATTAAGGAAACAAATGCAGATGTAATTGTTGAAGTGACATTTACCGATGTTAAGACAGGTGAACCAGCGCTTACCCATATTAAAACAGCATTAGAAAACAAAAAACATGTCATATCTACCAATAAAGGACCCGTGGTAAAAAAGGCACGAGAACTGTTACAATTAGCAGAAAAAAATGGGATATCTTACGGTTTTGAAGGGGTTGTTCTTGCGGGAACTCCAGCAATTAATCTGGCACAATATACCCTTGCTGGAAACACCATTTCGGGATTTAAAGGAATTTTGAATGGTACCACGAACTATATTCTTACCCAAATGGAAAATGGCATGTCGTATGATGAAGCATTAAAAAAAGCTCAAGAACTTGGTTATGCTGAAGCAGATCCTACCGGTGATGTAGAAGGTCTTGATGCATTGGGAAAAGTCGTGATTCTTTGTAATGTTGTATTAGGAAAAAAGATAACTTGGGATCAAGTTGAAAGAAAAGGAATTACGAATATTTCAATTGATGATATAAAAAAAGCAAAGCAAGAAGGGAAACGCTGGAAGTTAATCGGAAAAGCAGAGATCAAACAGGATGGTTCACTTTGCGCTCAGGTTCTACCTGAAAGATTGCCATTAAATGATCCTCTCGCAGGTGTCATGGATGCAACGAATGCATTAACCTATCACACAGATGAGCTTGGTTCAGTCACGATAGTTGGACCTGGTGCAGGAAAAAGAGAAACCGGTTTTTCCTTGTTGATAGATTTGATTAATATTAATGCTCGCCTTAAATCCGAAAAATAAAGAATAGAATTGATTTGGATGTGTTGAAATATGAAAATGTTATTAGATGGTAAATGGGAAGAAAGATCAAAAACGATAACGGTAACTAACCCAGCTGATGGATCAGTTATTGATACGGTGCCGCAAGCAAATGAAGATGATGTAAAACTGGCTCTTTCCTCTGCAATGAATGGTTTTGAAGAAATAAAATCACTAAGTGTTCATCAACGAGCTGATATATTAAATAAAACTGCTGAACTCTTAAAACAACAAAAAAAGGAGTTTGCAATAATTCTTGCTAAAGAAAGTTCAAAAACGATTACTGAAGCTGCAGGTGAAGTTAATCGATGTATCAATACATTAACCGTATCAGCTGAAGAATCTAAAAGAATTCTTGGAGAAACTATTCCTTTCGATTCTTTTCCGGGTGGTGAAGAAAAAAAAGGATATTATTATCGATTTCCCATTGGCGTTATTTTAGCAATCACGCCATTTAATGACCCATTAAATCTCGTTGCTCATAAACTTGGTCCTGCATTTGCTGGAGGTAATGCAGTAATTTTAAAACCTGCAACTGTTACTCCCTTGTCAGCATTAAAACTTGCTGAAATATTTGTCAAAGCAGGGCTTCCACCGAAAGCATTACAAGTGTTAACTGGACCGGGGAGTAAACTGGGACAACCTTTGATAACTGATAAACGAGTACGAATGGTTTCTTTTACTGGAGGGGTCGAAACTGGTGAAAAAATTACGAAAATAGCAGGTATTAAAAAAATCGGAATGGAGTTAGGCTCAGATTCTCCAGTTATCATTTGGAAGGATGCTGATCTTTCCAAAGCGGTACCATCTTGTGTTTCAGGTAGCTTTTGGGCAGCTGGTCAGAATTGTATTGGAGTACAACGTCTCTATGTTCATGAGGATATTTATAATGATTTTAAACAGCAGTTTATCAGTCAAACAAAAAAATATAAAATTGGTGATAAACTCGATGAAACTACTGATATGGGGCCATTGATCACTGAAAAGGAGGCAAAACGAGTAGAAGCATGGATTCAAGAAGCTGAACAGAAAGGAGCCCGGATTCTCACAGGTGGTAATCGTACTGATGCTTTCATTGAACCCACCGTCTTAGAAAATGTTTCAGAGGATACAACCATTCATAAAGAAGAAGTATTTGGTCCGGTGGTGAATTTGTATCGAATCAATGATTTTGAGGAGGCTATCAAGAAAGCAAACTCATTACCATATGGGTTACATGCTGCAGTTTTTACGGAAAATATTAATCTTGCCTTCAAAGCAGCATATTCTTTAGATTGTGGAAGTGTAATAATTAATGATTCGACTGATTACCGGCTTGATTCAATGCCGTTTGGAGGAGTGAAAAAATCTGGTATCGGCCGAGAAGGCATTAAATTTTCACTTCAAGAAATGACCGAACCAAAAGTTATTTGTTTTGATGTTTCGGAAACATAAAAAGGTGAAAAAAATGAATTGTTCTATTGCAGGAGACTTCTCAAAATTACGAGGAGAACCTCCTTTAAAATATCTTGCAAAAGCAAATCAGATGGAAGCTAATGGTCATGACATGATTCGATTTGAAATCGGACAACCTGATTTTGATACTCCTGATGTCGTTAAAAATGAAGCAAAAAAAGCACTTGATGAGGGATTTACTCATTATGTTCCTACGGATGGCATCCCAGATTTAAAGGAAGCGATTCAAGAAGATGTTGAAAAAACGAGAGGTTTTAAACCTGATCTTGACCAGATCATGGTTCTTCCCGGTGCAAAACCAGGATTGTTTTTTGGTATCATGGCAACCGTTCAGGCAACTGAAGAAGTTATTTATCAGAATCCGTTTTATTTTACATATGATTCAATGATTGGTTTTCTTGGAGCAAAAAAAGTGCAAATACCACTTTATGAAAAAGATAAGTTCCGAATGACACCTGAACATATTCAAGAGAAAATATCAGATGAAACCAAGCTTATTTTGCTTAATTCTCCGCAGAATCCAACTGGAGGAGTTCTTACGAAAAAAGATATTGAGGCTATTGCTGAAATGGCTGAAGAACATAATGCCTTTGTTTTATCTGATGAAATTTACAGTAAAATGCTTTATGATGGATTAACTCATTATTCTCCTGCTTATTTAGATGAATGTAAAGAACGAACGATGATTGTTGATGGATTTTCAAAAGCATATTCAATGACCGGTTGGCGTCTTGGATATATTGTTGCTCCTAAAGAAATCATTCATAAAATTGATTTGTTATTTGCGGATGTTGGTTCATGTACCACTTCCTTTGTTCAAAAAGGGGGAGTTTCTGCGTTACATCATGGTCAGAGTTTTGTTGATTCTATTATGACCAAATTTGCTGAAAGACGAAAGGCTATTGTTACTGGTCTCAATGAGGTTCCAGGGTTTAGCTGTATTTATCCAAAAGGAGCGTTCTATGTGTTTCCAAATATTTCAAAAACTGGGATGAAAAGTGAAGCGTTAGCAAATTATATTATAGAAGAAGCGAAAGTGTGTTTATTACCGGGTACTGCTTTTGGCAGTCAAGGTGAGGGATTTTTACGGCTTTCTTATGCTTCTTCATTGGAAAGTATACATGAAGGAATTAAACGACTAAAAAAAGCTATGGAAAAAGTAATATAGTATTAAAGATTAAAATATAATAAACATTTGTTATTTTAGTAATCTCTCATCGGATAACCATTTTTATTATGTTTTAAAAGCCCAGTAATCCTTATATGGGGGAATCAAATACCAGATTGCTCCAAAAAAAGAATACACAAGAAAATGAAAAAGGTGTCTTTATGAAGGTTATATCAAAACAAGACTTCAATGATTTTATTGCGACATTAATTAATGATGAATCGTTAGATGTTCATGGTGTCAAAGCAAAAGGTGAAAAATTCGTTTTTGGTGAATTAGAATCTAATGATGAGTTACGTCTTGACTACGACACAACAATTCTACCTCCAAAAAAATATTTTATGCCTCAATATGAAACTTTGATGAAATGTTCCTTAAAATCACCTTTTGATATTGAAGAAGAAAAACTTCAAAAACCTTTGGTGTTAATCGGTGTTCATCCCTATGATATAATTGCAATTAACCAGATGGATGCATATTATTGCAATGATGATGTTTCAAAATCTTATTTGGATAGAAGAAAAAACACAATTCTTATCGGGTCTGATGTCCTCAATATACATGAGAAATCCTTTTTTGGAAGTATGAATACAGGTCAAGTTGAGAATGGATACGATTTGTTTTTAACAGATCTTGGGAAAAAAGTAGTCATAGAAATTGGGTCAAAAAAAGGAGAGGAGTTACTTAATAAAGCAGCGATGGTACGTGAGGCAAGTGACGTTGAAAAGCAAAAAGTCACTGCACTGCGAACTGCCGCTCAAGGCAGAGCAAAACGAGGGATGAAAATTGAACCCAGTCAATGGTATAGTTTACTAGATCAAAATTACAAGAATGAAATATGGAAAACCCAATCAGATAAATGTCTTGCTTGTGGAACTTGCACTCTTGTGTGCCCAACTTGTTTCTGTTATGATGTTAATGATGAAATTGATTTGAAGGGTAATAGTAAACGAGTTCGAACGTGGGATGGTTGTTTACTACGACAATTCTCAGAGGTAGCTGGAGGAGAGGTCTTTCGTGAAGACATTAAAGACAGATACCGCCATCGTTTTTTCAGGAAAGGAAAGTATCTACCTGATCGATTAGGATTTACTGCTTGTGTTGGATGTGGTCGGTGTTCAACTCAGTGTATCCCAGATATTGCCGATCCAGTAAAAGTAATGAATTTAGTTTTTGATAATTCTGAAACATTTATTCAAGATGAAGATAAGCAACCGAAATCCATTTCATTAGATACCATAGAAATCGATGAAGATAAAGCTGTCCCATTGCATCATCCGTTTCCAGCAACGATAACAAAAATCGAGGAGTTAACAGAACGAGAGAAACTTTTTGAAATTGAATTGGATTCAGGAGAAAAACTAGGTCATGAACCTGGACAATTTGTTGAAGTTTCAGTTATGGGTATTGGTGAAGCACCAATCTCAATTGCATCGCCACCAAAAAGAAAACGATTTGACTTGGTTATACGTAAGGTTGGAGAAGTTACAAATAAGCTTCATGAAATGAAAGAAGGGGATAAAGTTGGTATTCGGGGTCCTTTTGGTAATGGATTTGATGTCACTCAATATAAAGGCCGGGATTTATTATTTATTGCCGCGGGTCTTGGTTTACCACCATTACGATCCTTGATTGCTCATGTTCTTGATGAGGAGAATAGAAAAGATTATGGTAAAGTAACTATTCTTTGTGGATGTAGGGAGCCTTGTGAAGTATTATTTGATAGTGAGATTGGAAAATGGCAAAAAATTGAAGATGTGAATGTTTTAAGAACAGTTGATCGGTGCCCTGAAGGTGAATGTTGGGAAGGAGATACGGGATTAATAACAAAATTAATACCAAAAGCCAATTTCGATCAGAAAAATACGTTTTGTATGATTGTTGGACCGCCAGTCGTCTATCCATTTTGTATTCAAATTCTTCTTGATCTCGGTGTTCCTGAAGAGCGAATCATTGTTTCTCTTGAACGGCGAATGAAATGTGGTGTTGGAAAATGTGGTCACTGTCAAATCAATAATTTGTATGTGTGTAAGGATGGACCGGTGTTCAATTATAAAGATATCAAGGATTTGCCGGAGGCGTTTGAATGAAACCGAAGATAGCCTTTTTTGATTTTGCAAGCTGTGAAGGATGTCAATTGCAAGTTGCTAATCTTGAAGAAAGCGTGATTGATGTTGCTGAAGTCGTTGATGTTGTTGAATTCAGAGAAGTCATGACGGAGAAATCAGAGACCTATGATATTGCATTTATAGAAGGAAGTATCACGCGGCCCATTGATGAAAAAAGATTAAAGACCATTCGTAAGAAAACAAAAACACTGGTTGCACTTGGAACATGTGCTCATCTTGGTGGCGTACAGCGATTAAGCAATCAGTGGAGTTCACAAGAAAATCTTAAAGAGGTTTACCCGAACGCTAAAGAAAAGGATATTAGTAAAAATGAGTTTTTTGAAAAACCCCGTCATAAAGCAGTTGATGAAGTTGTCAACGTTGATTATGTTATTCCTGGTTGTCCTATTGATCGCACTGAGTTTATCCGGGTTTTAGTTGCGTTGATTCATGGGAAAAAACCTCCCATCCCTGATTATCCGGTCTGTGTTGAATGTAAAAAGAAAGAAAACGTTTGTTTGTTTACTATTGGAAAGTTCTGTATGGGTCCGATTGCTCGAGCTGGTTGTGGTGCGATTTGCCCATCTCATGGGAATGAATGCGAAGCCTGCCGAGGCTATATTAGTCACCCACATGAACGAGCTCAATTGGATGTGTTAGAGGAATACGGGTTGTCTGCTGATGAGATTATGCATCGGAAAACCATGTTTACCTATCGATATGTTGAAAAAGAAAAGGAGGAATCAAAATGAGCGCTGCAAAGGAAGTATCCATTAATGTTGAACATCTCACTCGAGTTGAAGGTCATGGAAACATTGTGCTTAATGCAAAGAATGGAAATGTCAAAAAAGTAGAATGGCAAGTTTCTGAAGCTCCTCGTTTCTTTGAATCGTTTGTTCGTAATAGACCATTTAATGAAATTTCGCATCTTACCTCTCGGATTTGTGGGATTTGTTCCATTGGTCATGCCCTTGCATCATTAAAAGCAACTGAAAACGCAATGGATATTACCATTTCAAAACAAACAAAGTTACTTCGAAAAATCGCACTTCATGGAGAAAACATGCAAAGTCATATTTTACATGTTGGCTATTTGGTCGCTCCTGATTTATTTAAGGTTGGTAGTGTGTTTCCGTTAATTTCATCAGCTCCGGAGACCGTAAAAAAAATCATTAAATTGCATCGGCTTGCTAATGAAATGAGTGAACTGTTATGCGGGCGGACCACACATCCAATAAGTCTTGTTCCTGGTGGGTTTTCCAATATTCCGTCAGAAAAACAACTTCAAACTCTTAAACAACGATTAGTTGATAGTCTTCCAACTTGTACTGATGTAGCCAATGTGATCTTAGATAATGCTCATATGCTACCTGATTTTACTCGGGAAACTGAATATATTGGTTTAACCAGCAAAGATGAATACGCCTTATATGATGGTATTGTTGGATCAACTGATACGGGTACTCATCCAGTTGAGGACTATGAATCAGTGGTCAATGAGTTCGTTGTTCCACAGTCCACCGCAAAATATACGAAGCATAACCGAGATAGTTATATGGTTGGTGCTCTTGCCCGGTTTAATTTAAATGCTGATTTACTTAGTCCATCTGCAAAAGAACTTGCGAAAAAATTCGATTTACAACCAATCAACTATAATCCATTCATGAACAATATCGCTCAGATCGTTGAATACGTTCATTCCGTTGAAGATAGCATAGAGATAATTGATACCCTTTTGGATAGAGGACTTAATTGTAGTGAGAAACCAGCAAAGTTTGTGATCAAAGAAGGTCGTGGGGTTGGTGCTATTGAAGTACCACGTGGTATTTTATTCCATGATTATACATATAATAAAGAAGGAATTTGTACAAAAGCAAATTGTGTGATTCCAACCAATCAGAATCATAATAATATTCAAAAAGACATGGAAGTATTTGCACCTGATCTTTTAGAAAAATCAAAAGAAGAAATCACGTTGAACTTGGAAATGCTTGTTCGAGCTTATGATCCATGTATTTCATGTAGCACACATTATTTAGATGTGAAATTTGTTGACGAATAAGACCGTGTTATGACCATTTCTTCGATTGGTATTATTGGTGTTGGCAATCCATTGCGGAAAGATGATGGTATTGGTATTCTTTTATTGGATCAATTAAAAAAAGAATCAGATCCGTTGCCACATAATGTTTCCTTCGTTGATGGTGGAACTGGTGGGATGAACCTGTTACATCTATTCAATAGATTCGACCTGATCATTCTGTTAGATGCAGTCAATTTTCAGGGAAGTCCTGGTGAAACACGGTTTTTTTCATTAAATGATATCAAAAGTCAAAAACAAGTGTCAACGGTTTCGACGCATAATGCTGATTTGTTTCAAATCATCCGGCTTGGTCAGGAACTTAACGAATGCCCAAAAAAGATTTTTGTTTTTGGCGTCCAACCTGCTGATGTCTCCTTTGGAGAAGGGTTAACTGAGGCAGTACAAAATAAGTTTAATGATATCAGATCCTCGATGAAAAATCATGTCTTTAGGATAGTTGAAGATCAAAAAAGAAAGTAGAATCAATTTTTTTTATGGTTCATATCCTGGTCTGTTTTCATTGTATAAGGTGAATGCATCATCAATGATTTCTTCTAATATTTCCATTCGCTCTTCATCAGTGTCAACACCAAGTGTCCCATATAAAGTTACCAATTTTGGTTTAATGACACCACTATAATAGCCAAGGGTTACAATAGTAAACATAGGAAGACCATTTATATCTTGAATGTCATAGGTTTCAAATGGTTCCGTTCTTGATGGTGTTGCATGATCGATATTAGTATAGAAATAACTGATTTGCTGACCGTTATAATTTATATTTTTAGAAAACAATTCCTTTTTTTCATAGTCTACAGATAATAACTCCTGCACGACGGGTAACATAATATCACAACCCGGACAAGCATCCTCACTGTAATGAAGAAATACGATTCCAGAACTTAGATTGTCTAACACATAATCGGGATGAGGGGCGTTATTTGCTGTATCAAAGGTGAACTCTCGTGTTGTTTTTGGATCAAGTTTCAAACAGCTTAAACATAACACTTCTACAATTCCATCATGAACTTCCTCATACACATCAGTGCCAATCAGCATTCCTGACAGTCCACCGGTAATTAAAATGAAAATGATACCTTGAGCAATAAATTTTTTATTCATGGTTTCACCCGTTCGAATTCAATCAAGTTCTTTGGACATGCTTCAACACATTTTCCACAAAGAATACATTCTGGATCTCTATTCATTTTGGTCACATCGATACCCATGGGACATACATTCGTGCAAGCATTGCAATGTAAACATTTCTTTTGAAAAATGTCTTCTTCTACCCTTGCTACTTGAAGCATACTGATTTTGTTAAACGGTGCAAATAATGCACCAAGTGGACAAAAGTATCGGCACCAGCCACGTTCTACGATGAAAATGAGGATGAGAAATAAAATGAAAATAACAAGTGCTGGATAAAAGAATACAGAGTTAAACACAAATTCAGTAGGATAAAGAAGTAGTGTTGGAATTGTTCCAGTAAGAAAACCAATCGGGCAAAGGTTAGTAAACATAAACCCAATGAGTGCAGTTGTGAAGAAAACAAGCCCTATCAACATGAGATATTTTATGTAGCGAAGTTTTGGTTCAATTGGTAGTAGCATCGTCCCTATTTTTTTGATAACTGGAACTTTTTTTAGTTTCCGAGCAACTGGACCTGTTGCTCGCTGCAATAATCCAATGGGGCAAGCCCAGCCGCAAATCGCTCTACCTGTAAGAATTCCAAAAAAACCAATGATAAGTAAGGGGAAAAGGATTAGTTTCCATTTAAAACTATTTTGAAAAACTCCTACTTCAAGAGATCGTAGTGGACAAGCTGATGTTGATGCAGGACAAGAATTACAATAAAAAAAAGGGTAGCAAAAACCTGTTTTTATTCCAAGTGGGCCAAGGTTTGCTGATAAAAAAATAAGGATTTGTGAGAGAGTTCGTTTTAGTTTTGTTTTCATATGATTTATCGTTTGCGTCTATACAAAATCAATGATATAAATATTACCGATATGAACAAAACTCCGAGTTCAAATCCGGGTGTATCGGATTCAGTATCATCAGTATTGCCATTAGTGGTGTCATCAGGTTGGTTGCTTGTGTCTAAGTCTACTTTTACAAGATCATCTTCTGGATAGGTTATCCATCCTTGATCTGTCAGATAGTTGAGCTGGTATTTTATTTCGATAGCGTTTTCAGCTTTTTCATGATTCCCTAAGTTTACTGAACCAGCATAGGTGTTAGCAGCACTCTCTGTTAAAGTTTCATTGAATTCATCGGTGTAACAAATATAGCCAATATTTGGTTCGTTACCACACAATTGGACACGAATGGTGACTTGTTGAATGTTTTCCACATTTGGAATTGTTGCGGTAAAGGTAACAGTGTCTAATGGTTGGGGTTGGGCTGGACTGAGTTCCACCGTAGGTGCCGCAGTAACACTAGGTATGGTTACAGCTGCTAGTAAGATAGCTAAACTAATTTGCATCAATTTTTTTTTGTTTTTATGTTTGTTCATACATTCATTCCTCTTTGATATATGTTCCAAAGGCATCCTTGACGTCTTGAGCTGATTCATATCCGCCAGCGCCATCGACATCAATTGAAAGGATGACAACATCATTACCTAATTCTTTTTTTACTTTTTGGAGTTCTGGCATTTGTTGTTCGCAAGGTGGGCAGCGAACTGCCATGAGATCAAGAATAACAGGAGTACCTCTGTAGTTTGATAATTTAAATTGATTGCCGAAAAGTGTTTCAAGAGTAAAATCTGGTGCTGGTGTTCTTCCAGATGCGGATTGTTCTGCTTCATCAACATGTTGCAGTAGTTCATCTTTTGAATGAACACCTGCAGATTTATGGACAATGTTTCCATCAACATCTACGATTACTAATGTTGGGATGTATCCAGTTCTGTATTCGTCATTTCCTCCAACGTATTCGCTTTGAGTATCCATGGCAAATAACCAGGTTCCATCATTTGAGGCGTCCGGAGTATCGGTGTTGTCTGCGTCGTCTGAGATGGTTTGTTCACCCGGTTCTTGTAAGAGTATAAGTGCTGTAATTGCTGCGATGATAATTATTGCAGTGATTGCAAGATATATCGTTTGTTGAGATTTTTTTGATTTTTTCTCTGGATGATGTTGTGATCGTTTTCTGCCCATTTTTTTTCACCCTTAAGTTAAATTTTTAAGTTGATTTTACAGATGTGGTTCGATTTTTGATTTAAGCATCGGTTTTGGCATAGCACCAACAATGCGGTCGACGAGTTTTCCGTTTTTGAAGACAAGAAGTGAGGGAATGCTCATGATTCCGTATTTTGCTGCGGTTTCTTTGTTGTTGTCTACATTGAGTTTTCCAAAGACGACTTTTCCTTTCATTTCTTTGGCAAGTTCTTCGACGATTGGATGAATCATTCTGCAGGGTCCGCACCATGGTGCCCAACAGTCGACAACAACCATGTCGTGTTTGTTGGTATGTTTATCTAAATCTGCATCTGACATTTCTACTGGGGTATCTGGCATATTTTCCATTGTGTTTCCTCCGGTTTCATAGTGTTTTTTTAATTCTTCAAGTTTTTTCTTTTTTATTTCAGCAAGTTCATCATTCATTATGCATTAATTATAGTTGGCATAGTATTTAACGTTTGTGCATTAAATTTACACAACCATTATAAACATTGAGTACATTACAAAAAAATAATCATGAAAATAAAATCAATGAAAACCCCAATGAAATGCGATGATGCCATAAAATGCGTATTCAATCTCAACAAACTAGATTTAAGAGTTTATAAAAAACTCAAAGAAATTGGCCCAGCAAGGGCAAATGAACTTGCCACCAAATTAAATCGAGAACGAAGTACTGTGTACCGATCATTACAAAAACTGGCAAAATGTGGTATTTGTAAAAAAATAACCAAAAACCTTGAACAAGGAGGATACTATCATATCTACCAGTGTGATTCAATTGAACGTATCCAAAAACAAGCAAAGGAATGTTTAGATTCATGGTATGAAAATGTTAAAGAAACCTTAGAATCCCTTAATGAATAACACTTATTATGATTAATTTCAAATTATAAAAAAAAATTGAAATGATCAATATATGAAGATGGTCAGTCTATTTATAAATCTATAATCTATTGAATTTTTTTATACGCCCAAATCCGTTAAATAAATAGAATGTTTTAAATACTGTTTTAAGTATGTATTTTTTAAAAACTAGGAGAGATGGACAATGAAAATTAATAATCCATACGATTTAG
>CAZYLG010000007.1:0-37561 GCA_964648565.1 uncultured Thermoplasmatales archaeon | reverse complement strand
AGGAAAAAAAATGAAACATTCAGATTTTTACCGATTACGAATAGGTGAATATCGCATTATTTATGAATTAGACCTCAATAAAGAACAGGTCACTGTATTATACATTGGACACAGAAAAAACGTTTACGATGATTTTTCAAGATTGATTTGAAACATAACATAATACCTATAAAAAATAGATATAAATGCTCACGTTCAGTATTTTTGTAGCTCTCCTTAAAAAATACAAATTCAACAGTGAAAACGAGTACAAATCAATTCCTCAGCATAATTTTTTTTGGAACATAACTTTATCATTTTATCGAAATCATTAAATTTGCAATCCTAATTAAGGTTGCTTCATGAATGAAGAAAACACCGTAGGAATTATTCCAAATGTTCAAAGTGGCCTTTTTGGATCTAAAGCTTATAATCTTATTATTACAGATAATGGCATTATTGTTGCTCAATTCACAAATAAAATGTTAAAGGAAGAGGCGAAAAAAAGTAGTCAGGATTCAAAAGAAAGAGGAGATGGATTCTTAAAGCGCATTGGTAATCAAATGGCTTCACGTGCAACTTTTCACGAAAGATATTATTCTATGGATAAAGACCAAATTATTAATGAAACTGAAGGTAATTATTTTATTTCGGAACCTGAAATCAAAAAAATTAGAATTAAATCTGGGCAACACTTTGAAGATGGAAAATCTACCCCACATCAGATAAAAATAGTATGGAATTCAGGCAAAGAAAAATTTTCTTTTACTCAAATGACACCTAATGAAGTAAAAAAGATTCTGCAACAATTAGTTGGTAAAAAGGTGAAATAAAGGATTTCCTTTTACTACTGCCATCCAGAGAGATAAAGTTCACCATTTTTATTATCTGTTGGCTGAAGATGGATATGTTAGCAGCGGATCGGAATTCACTTTGATATGTTTATCTAAATTTGATAATTTATCTTTTAGGTTCTATATTATTAAGAAAAGTATTCTCAGTATCGTTTACGGATGTTAATTTTTAAAGCCTGGAAAAAGTAAGAGAGGAAAAATATGTTCTCTTCTTACCTAAAAAAAAATAAAACAATTTTGTCTTATTTTTCATTATTTATCCAGACCTTGCCTCCTTTAAGAATCTTAGTTTTGTATTAGTGTAACGTAGGACTTTATCATTTATTAATCTTTCTAAATATATAATTGGAAATATTTTAAACTGGAAAAAATCCTATTTTAAAAAACACAGTTCAACCAACCATAATTATTGAAAAAATATCATCCGCACTATTGATTATTAAGTTTTTAAAATCAAATTTGATAACCTAAGTATTCATCCAAAAAAAATAAATAGCAAACTGTTTTCACACTTCTTTCAAAACATGTTAAAAAAAATGAAAAAAGAACACATTGCCCTCTGCTGTATATCACTTGCTTGGTTTCTAATTCTTTCTGGTAGATACAGTATTTCTAATCTTCTTCCTAAAATTACCCAGGATCTTAATTTCAGTTGGACAGAAGCAGGGATAGCAATGACATCAATGTGGCTATTCTATGCTTTACTTCAATTCCCTTCAGGAATATTTTCAGATATCAAAGGAAGAAAAATTAGTATAATTCTTGCCATGGTTGTGTTCTCAATTTCTTATTTCTTAGTTGGATTTTCAGTTCACTTTTTCATGTTTTTCCTTGCCTTAATACTACTAGGTGCCGGTACCGGTGGTTATCCCTCAGTTGGAATATCAATGATTACGGATATTTTCAAAGAGAAGAGAGGAAAAGCTTTAGGGATCCGATCATCTGCTGGCTCACTTGCATATATTGTTCCAATGATATCTGCGGTTATTGCTAGTTATTATGACTGGCGGAGTTTCTTTTTTATTTGGGGTGGAATCAGCCTTATTAGTATTTTTTTATTTTTTAAAGGAACACAAGAATCAACGCAGCTACCTGAATCAGTTTCTGTTAAAGAAAGAGTAGTTGATGGAATTAGTATTTTTAGAAAACCTGAAATTCAGTTAATATTTGTAATAAATCTTTTAATAGCTATCACTTGGATTAGCTATATGTCTTTTTTTCAACCATATCTTATTGTTGGAAAAGAAGGATTTGATGGTTTTTTAGCTGGGATAGCACTTGGTATCTTAGGAATAGGAGGCTTTATTTTTAAGCCGTTCATTGGTTCTTTATCTGACCAATTTGAAAAGAAAATCATAATTTTAATTCTTTCAGTTTCAACTGGTTTAGCTACCCTTGCATTGGTATTTTCAAATTCTATCGTCATTATTTTTCTTATTTGTCCTGCATTATCCTTATCAACAGCAATTTTTCCAGTTATTTCTTCTTTTTTAATGGATCAATGGGAAGATAAGGGTAGAGCAGGAAAACTTGGATTCTACCGATCAATGCTTATTTTGTTAGCCAGTCCATCTTCATCAGTAATTGGATATCTTGCAGATAAATATTCATTTGATGTTCCGTTCATTGGATTAGCAATTATCTTTTTTATCGCAGCTTTTATTCTTCTCATTAGCCTAGCTTTGAACTATAAAAAAAATAAAAATTTGAATTAAATACAGATGATTCATTTGAATGCGTTTATGTTAATTGGTATAATCCAGCAATTCGAGCGTTTTCTTTAATGTTAACTCCCTCGGGTCCTACTATTAAAAGACTTTGGATTTTATCATTTTCTTCAATAATCTGCATTGGAATAAAACAACCTGTTTTTAACAAGCGGGGGAGCGATTGAACTATACCATAATTTTTGATGAGAGTCTCATTGAATTGGACAATATAACTTCCTTGGCTAAGATTCCACCAACCATACTTCTCATCTTCATCTTTTTTTTCTGAATTAATTTCTTTTAATTCTGATTTTTTAAATTCACTACCTCCAAAATCTAAGCTGCCACGATTTTTTAGAGCATAAACCTTGTTTATCGTTAAATCAATACGTTGTTTATGAACTTGAGTTTTTTCATGAATTATATTTTCTATACTGTTTAAAACTGTTTTACTTTCTTCTAACATAATTTACCTCAATTATTATTCGTCATCCATTCCATAAAATGATTATTGAAAAAAAGGTTAATGATAGTTTAAACTTAAATGATATTTTATTATTTGTTTCAGAAAAATATGAGAAATGGCTTTTTCCAAAATAAGTATATTATTATCAATAAATTGACATATTTTATACTACGAATATGTTATTGTTACATTTTTCAATAAGTTCATCTTCTACACAACCACTAATAAACTTATCTAATCTGGTTTTATCACTATGATTTAATACGATAATATCTGGATTATATTCATTCATTTCTTTTTTTATTACATCTAAAATATTTCCTTTTTTAACAATTTTGTGTGTAGTAATATTTGTTCTCTCACTAATATCTAAAATCTTATCCGAATATTTTGTTGATCGGATCTCTTGATCTTTCTCATAGTGATCTCTTAATTTTTCAACATCTCTTCTTCCTAAATAACTATCAACCGTTCCGCTAGATTTTTTTCGTTCAGCAATTGTAAGTAACAAAAGTTCATCAGGTCTTTTTTCTTCTAATAAGTGTTTTATTTTTTCAATACTATCAGAACTATATGGTCTTTGATAAAACGCAATCATAATCTTACTTACATGTTCACTCTTTTTTTTCATTTTATTCACCATAATCCTATCATTTTCCACCATCCAAGACCGAGAGTCATAAAAATAGCGATTCCTATTAAATTTAAGGTTAATCCAGGTTTTAGAAAATCTTTCACTCTTAGAAAACCAGTGTCATATACCATTGCGGATCCAGGAGTTCCGATGATAAACATTAAAGCAAATGCGGAAGGTAGTGCTACTACATACATCCCTGTTTTTGCTGACAATCCAAGACTTGTAAAAATGGTAAGGGTAATGGGTAGAATGGTTGCTGTTGCTGCGCTATTACTCATCACTTCTGATAAAAAAATGGTAAGGGTTACTACTACTAAAATAACTAAGAGAGGATTAACAGATACAAATTGAATTAAATTTTGTGCGATAAATGAGCTTGCTCCTGTTTCACTGAGGGCAAAAGATAGGGTGATGGCACCAGCATAAAGGAAAATTATTCCCCATGGAAGTTTTTTTTCAACATCCTCCCAATTCAAGGTGTTACTCACGCCAAGAAGTCCTGCGATAAACACAGCAACTGTTGCCATTCCAATAATGGTTCCAAATAAGGACCAAAGGATAAAAGCCAAAACAATGAAAAAGACGACTTTAAGTTCCCCATATGAAATTTTTCCCATTTTTTTAACTTCTCTTTGAAGATAGTTTTGTAGATAGTTCATATCGATTTGTTCTAATGGATAATAAAATCGTAGGACTAGATAAACAAAACCAATCATCACAAGAACAAGTGGTATTGCTGCGATGAACCAGTCTAGGAAACTTACCATTTCATTTGTTGTTTGATAATAGATTGAAATTGCTAATGGATTTCGAGCTCCACCTAGTAAGGTTCCCATACTTCCGATTGATGATCCATAAGCTAGGGAGAGAAGAATTGCTTTTGAAAAGTTTGTTCCGATCATTTCTGTTTTTGCAGCTCTTAGAATACTTAGCATTATTGGAATTAATAACGCGACAACACCATGAGCTGGCATCATCATTGATAACAATGCACTGATAAGAACAGTACCAAAAAGAAATGTGGATGGTTTTGATCCGAATCGTTTTAGAAATTTTAATGCTATTCTTTTATCTAAATCATATTTACTAAGAGAAAAAGCAAGAATGATTGCTCCAAGTAAAAAAAAGATAGTACTTGATCCTGCTCCCTGAAAAGCATTTTCAGGGGTAAGTACACCGGTTCCTACAAGGAGAACAGCAGTAAAAAAGAAAATCATAGGAAATGACACGGGCCTTGTAATCCAGAGTGTGATGGTAAATGCAAAAACAGCAAGTGCGTATTGACCAGTTTGGGATAGTCCTTCTGGATTGGGGAAAAGAGAAAGTAAGATGAAGATACTAATGGCAACGAGGATAAACAACCATTTTCGCTTGTTTTTATCCGTTAATTTTGATTTTAATTTTTGTTTAATGTTTTGGTTCACAGATCGTCCCATCCAGTATTAGTTGATTTAGTTGATCGATTGAATAACGGAGTTCATTTAGTTGAAAATCTAATCAGGATTGTATTACATTTCGGGCATCTTTTTTTATTACAAGGGATGCCTCGTTGATGAGATTCAGTGTATTCACAATTGGGGCATTTACATATTCCATTTGGTCCTGAAAATCCGGCTCCGTGTCCTCGTCGAGGAGGCCTGCTCGTTGTTCTTTTTTGATCAATAGAGTTAGTTACATTTGTTCTAGGCATTCTATGAATTTCACCCTCAATATTTTGGAATTATTATTTAGACATTCTCATTTTTTTAATGATACATCTTGGGAACAGTTGCTTTTTTAGATCGGGGCATCTGTTGAGACTGTTTTATGTAATCTTTGATATTGTTCTCAATTTTTTCAGCTTCTTCATATAATGGTTCCAAATCAAGATTGACTCCAGGTAACATTTCATTGACTTTTTCTAATAATCTTCCTGCGGCTCGTGAATCGGGATAAGCAAGATTTGCCTCTGTTAACATACACATCATATCATTATCTCGTTCAGTTTCAGCTGAGAGAAATGCACCAGTAAACCCTGCGATCATTCCTTCCCTTATTTTCTCTATATTATATGTTTGAAGCACATCAACCATGGTTGAATTACTTCCTATTCCGTAAACATCTACTTGATCTTCTTCTTTTTTTGTTGATTTTAATCCTTCCAATCCAAGAAACATGGAGATATCATTTTTATCAGTCCAGGAGAGTATTTTTTCTATCAGTGGATTAACAAGTTGTGGTGGAATTGGAAACTCTGATACAATCGTAACTAGATTATCACAGAGATCATTACCTTCGCAGACATCTTTATCTGCATGATATATTCGAACTGGTGGAATAGGTTTTGATTCTCTGATGATAACTGAGGGCATAAAATATTTAGAATTAATTGATCCTACTCGCTCCAGATTCAATGAATTTGATATATAGTTTCCAGCGATGGAACCAATAAGACCTGCAGTTGGAAAACCAAGTATTACTAGGGAATTTGAGATGTCGATATCTTTTTTTAGTTTTATTGATATTTCTTCCATTGTTTAACCAGTAAAGAATCAAGAATTAGCAGTATTTAGTAATAACTTTAAAACGAGCTGAAAATAATTTTTAATCAAATAACATAGATATGGGGCAATAATCAAAAAAGTAATGATATTACGGATTAGATATAATCAATAATAAATATTATTCAATATGTTAGCAAAATGTTTGAAAAAGATTAATTAACTGAATTTAAAGTATAAATCAGTTATTATCAAAGTGTTTTCAAGTCATTTATTTATATATTAACTGGTTTTTGCAATGATTGATGGTGAGTTATGAAGGGTCACATGGCAATCTTTCCAAATTTTTTAAGCATCCCATCCCATCCACTCCACTCCCTCTTGAAAAATTATTGTCATGATGACTCTTTTATAGCTTCATACTTTTTACCCGCCTAATCAAAAAAGATGATCCGTGAGTATTTTTATTTTATACATCAAAAAAAATTCTTATAAAATTGAAATTCAGTTTTAATATTAATTCATATTAACCCGTTATAAATATCAACAATCAAGTTATTATTGATTTATTTTTAATTTGTTTTTAAGTTATTATTTTATATTAATTTTAGGGTTTTTCATCCTAATGAAAACTAGCATAAAAATCGGTTCTGTTTTTAATATTCCGATAAAAGTTCATTTTTCATTTCTATTTATCTTAGCATTATTTACATGGGTATTATCCATAGAAACTGTGTATCTTTTTGGATTCAGTATTGGATTTGGTAATCTTCCACTTAACAATACATATAAAATTTTTCTTGGTGCTATTGCATCGATTCTTCTTTTTATTTGCGTTCTTTTACATGAATTGGGTCATTCATATTTAACACAAAAATTTGGCCATAACGTTAATCGGATAACCCTTTTCATTTTTGGCGGATCATCAGAAACAGAGAATATTCCTAAAGATCCAAAGAAGGAATTAAGGATAGCATTAGCCGGTCCTTTAATCAGTTTGCTTATAGGAATCTGCTTTTATACAGCATACATTCTACTTAGACCATATAATAGCATATTAGTTGCATCGATACTCTCTAATTTATTTGGCACTCTTTCTTTTTACAATATTATTTTGGCAGGATTCAATCTTATTCCTGCATTTCCTATTGATGGTGGACGAGTACTCAGGTCCATCTTAGCAATGAAAATGGATCATCAGAAAGCAACGAAAACTGCAGCATCTATTGGAAAAGGAGTTGCAATTGCTCTTGGTGTTTTCGGCATTTTTTTTAATTTATGGTTAGTACTGATAGCAGTTTTTATTTTCTTTGGTGCATATCAAGAACAAAAAACATCTGAAATCTCTGATGTGCTAGAAGGAAAGAAGATTAATGATCTTATGAGAACAAATATCCATTCAGTTTCACCAGATACTACAATCCAAAAGGTCTATGAGAAAATGAAGGAATATAAAAAGATTGTATATCCTATTGTTGAAGATGAAAAACTTCATGGAGTAATTCATATCCAGGATTTGAAAAAAGTAAATAAACAAAACTGGTTTGATGTCAAAGCCAAACAAGTAATGCGAACGGATGTAGCAACTGTTCAACCTGATGACGATGCATTTTCAGTTTTTAAAACATTAATGAAAAACAATCTTGATCGAATATTTGTAAAAGATAATGAAAAATTAATTGGTTTTATTTCAAGAAATGATTTTTTGAAAACAATTCAGTTCTACAATGTAAATCATAAAGTAGACAATGGGAGTGTGTAAAACTGGGTTCAGTTAAAAACTATGATGTAATTGTAATAGGGAACGGATCAGGATCTGAAATTGTTAATGTTGCCTTAAATCACCATGCCACGGTATGTTTAATTGATCAAAAACCAATTGGTGGAACCTGTCAAAACTTTGGTTGTATTCCAAGTAAAATGTTAATTTTTCCAGCTGATCGAATTGTTTCCATTTTGGAATCTAAAAAATTAGGTGTTAACGCCAACGTTTCAGAAATTGATTTTCAGTCGATAATGAATCGAATGAGAAAAGAACGAAGAGAAAGTCAAAAATATCAAAAAAATGGAATTAACCAAGTTCCAAATCTTGATTATTATCAAGGAGATTGTCATTTTATAGATAAGGATACAATACAAGTTAATAATATTAATATTCAAGGAGAAAAAATTTTTATTGGTACTGGTGCACGGCCATTAATTCCGCATATTAACGGTCTTGATAAAGTTAATTATTTGACAAATGAATCATTACTTGAATTAACTGAGTGTCCCGATAGCCTTATCATTATTGGTGGTGGGTATATTGCTGTAGAATATGCTCATTTTTTTTCTGCAATGGGATCTACTGTAACTATTTTGGAGAGACTTCCCCGTTTAGTTTCGTATGAAGAACCAGAAATCTCTGAGCAATTAAAGAAAAAATTACAAAAAAGAATGAATGTTTTTACAGGTATAGAAGTTGTTGAAGTTATAAGAAAGCAAGATTCATTTGAAGTCATTGGAATGAATGATGAGGGATCTGAGAAAAGAGTTATAGCAGAAAAAATATTAGTTGCAGCTGGGAGAAAATCTAATGCTGATATGCTTCATATTGAACATACTGATGTTGAATTAGATGAGAATGGATTCATAAAAGTCGATGAGTTTTTACAGACATCACAATCTAATATATGGGCATTTGGAGATGCCATTGGAAAACACATGTTTAAACATGTAGCTAATGAAGAAGCATCTATTGCAGCCCATAATGGTTTACATGATGAAAAAATAAAGATGAAGTATCATGCGGTTCCTCACGCTGTGTTTTCATTTCCGCAAATTGCTTCGGTTGGGTTAACTCAAAAGCAAGCTGAAAAAGAGGGGTACAATTTACTTGTTGGTACTGCACAATATGATTCTGTGGCAAAAGGTCAGGCGATGATGGAATCAACGGGGTTTGCCAAAGCAATTGTTAAAAAAGAGGATTATCAAATTTTGGGTTTTCATATCATTGGTCCATATGCGCCAATGATCATTCAAGAGGTAATCACGATTATGAGTGTAAAAGGCGAAATAGGTCATATTGGTATGGCTATGCATATTCATCCAGCATTACCAGAATTGATTCAAAGGGCACTAGCAAATATTGAAGAGGTATAAACTAATATGAAACGGGTCATTTATACATTAAATATTATACGATTGGTATTAAAATCAAAAAAAATAATGGCAAAAATTATTAATGATTGCCTCCTTTGTTTTAATAAGGATAGATATATGTATTTTAGAAGTTCATTTAATTTGAATGATATTTTATATTTTGAGGGATTCGCATAAAAAAAGTTAGAAAAATGGGAGGTATTGATTCTAAAATGGAAAAAATACCGGAACTTACCTTGTTCAACTCAATAAATCAAATTGCATATGTATCAGATCTAAAAACACATGAGATCTTGTATGTTAATAATTATTTTAAAGAGTTATTAGGAGAAAATCCGGTTGGTAAAAAATGTTTCAAAGTATTTCAACATCTGAATAGTCCTTGTAGTTTTTGTACAAATGAAAAAATATTAGAAAAAAATGGAGAACCAGTTGAATGGGAATTTCACAATCCGGTTCTCAATAAGGATTTATTAATTACTGATCAAATCATTGAATGGATAGATGGAAGAAAAGTTCGTTTTGAATTTGCTATTGACATAAGTAAGTTGAAACAACATCAAAAATCTCTTAGAGAAAATGAAAAGCGTCTTAAATTAGCTCAAAAGGCAGCAGATATTGGAATATGGGATTGGCACTTAAAAACTAACGAAATATTTTGGTCGGATGAAATTAAGGAAATCTATGGATTGAAAGATAAATCCATTGAAGATAAATACAAAGCATTTTTAACTCGTGTTCATCCAAAGGATCGTCATTATGTACTTGATGCCATTCAAACCACAATGAAAAATGATAAAGAATATGATATTGAACATCGTATCATTTTATCTGATGGTAGTATACGGTGGGTTAGGGAAAAAGGTGATGTAATTCGTGATGCAAAAGGAAAAGCAGATCGGATGATTGGGATTACCCAAGATATTACAAACCGAAAGAAAATGGAAGAAAAAATATTTAGAATTTATGATAAGCTTGATAATGAATCACAACGGTTAAAAACTATTCTTAACAATGCACCTGAAGCTATCGTTATTACAGATAGAGATGCTCGTATTATTTTTGCAAATAAAATAGCTGAAAAACTATATAACCGTCCTATTCCACTAGGTAAAGAATATCAAAGCCATTCATCATTCTGTATTAGATCCATAGATGGATCAAAAATAAAACCTGAGGATTTGCCATTAACTCGCTCAGCATTATATGGTGATGTATTTAAGGGTGAAGAATTAACTATTCAATGGCCTGATGGTCAGAACCGTCACATTATTGTTAATACGTCTCCAATAAAAAATAAGAATAACGAGATTCTTGGAGCGGTTGGTCTTTTTCAGGATATTACTGATCGAAAGGAGATTGAAGAGGAAATTAAGACTTTAAATTCATTTCTTATGAATCAAACGACAGAACTATCGTCAGTCAATAAAGAATTAGAAGCATTTAGTTATTCTGTTTCTCATGATTTGCGATCACCATTACGAAGTATCGATGGATTTAGTCAAGCAATTTTGGAAGATTATGAACATCAATTGGATGATGAAGGAAAGGATTACTTATACCGAATTAGGAATGCTACCCAAAGAATGGGTAAATTAATTGATGGATTATTGAAATTATCTCGAATTACTCGCCATAATCTTGATTATTCAAACGTTAATATTTCAAAGATAGCCGAATCAATTATTAGTTCATTAAAAAAGAAAGATCCCAACAGACCAGTAATTATTAAAATCCAACATGATCTTATCATCAGAGGAGATAAACATTTAATCCAAATAGCTTTGGAAAATTTGATTAATAATGCTTGGAAATTCACACGACACAAAAAAACAGCGATTATTGAGATTGGTAAAACAAAAAAAGAAGGTGAACTAGTTTTTTTTATCAAAGACAATGGAACTGGTTTTAATATGGATTATGTGGATAAGTTATTTGTTCCTTTTCAACGGCTCCATTCCAGCGATACGTATGAAGGGACTGGTATTGGATTAGGTATCGTGAAAAGAGTTTTTAATAGGCATGGAGGGAAGATTTGGGCGGAATCATCAGAAGGAAAAGGAACTACATTTTATTTTACTTTCAATAAAGATATGGAGGAAAAGACATGAAGAAAAAAATAAATGTATTACTTATTGAAGATTCAGAAGATGATGCCATACTTATTAAACGTACACTTAAGAAAGACGGGTTCGACCCTACAATTAAACGGGTTGAAACCATTGACTCGATGAAAAAAGAATTAGGCAAAAAAAGAAGCGATATTGTTATTGCTGATTATGCACTTCCTGAATTTAATGGATTAGACGCTTTGAATCTTTTAAAAGAATCAGATTTGGATATTCCGTTTATTTTAGTTTCTGGAAAAATTGGTGAAGACACCGCAGTTGAAGCGATGAAAAGTGGTGCTGATGATTATATTATGAAGGATAATCTTAAAAAATTAAGTCCAGCGGTAAAAAGAGAATTACAAGATTATGAAAATAAACGTCGGGAACAAAAAGCGAAAAAAGAAGCGGAAAAATATCATGATAAACTCGAACAAACAAATAAGAAATTAGAACAAGAAGTATCCAATCGGAAGGACGCTGAACGAAATGCTATTGAATCTAAGGAGTATCTTCAAAATGTTATTGACAGTACCTCTAAAATCATTATTTCTGTTAATAATAATGGTCGGATTACTATTTGGAATGATACGGCAGAACACATTACTGGCTATAAACAAAAAGATGTACACAATCGAACTATGAGTAAACTGCCAATGGTAAATAATCCACAAAAATTTAAAGATAATATTAAAGACATTCAAACAGGGAAAAAAACAAAATTTGATGCAGTGATTATAACTAAGGGTAATGCTAAAAAGATTTTTCGATTGAATGGATCTGTTTTAGAAGGAAAAGGCAGAAAAAAAATAGGCGTTATTTTCATTGGTGATGATATTACAAAAGATGCAGAGATGCATGGTAAGCTCCTTGATGGGAATAGTTACCTTGTTTCAGAAAAAAAAATTGATTCTGCGAAAGATCTTTTTGTGGATCTTGCTGGCGGAAATCATACAGGTTTATTCATTTCTCGATTGAATCCTGAAACCATTAAGTCAATGTTACCAGATACTTCAGATATTACTATTCGATTGCTAAGTGAAAAACATATTTCAGAGTATCAGTCAATTCCGGATTTACCATCATTAATAAAAGAAATTGAATCATTTTCATCTTCTTCAAATAAGCCGGTAGTTTTACTTGATGGTGTTCATTATCTTTTGACTAAATACTCTTTTAATGAGTTTATTAATGCTATTTATCGATTAAATGAAAGTATCATTGAACATAACGCAATGATGTTTGTTAGGCTTGATCCATCAATGTTTCAAAAGAATCAACTGGCCATTATCGAAAACGAATTACGAACGCTTCCTAGCCAAAAGATTCAGGGTATTACATTGAAAGATTCTGTTTATGATATCCTTAAGTTTATTTACCAGCAGAATCAGAATAATGCACTGGTTCCCTTTAAAAAGGTGATGTCAAAGTTTAAGATTTCTTATTCAACTGCTGCAAAGCGATTAGAGGGTTTGGAAGAGAAAGGATTGATTTTTACTCGACGTCAGGGAAAACTTCGAGCGATTTATATTTCTGAAAAAGGTAAAACATTATTACATAAAAGAGAGGTTGCCGAATGATATTTTAAAAATAACTTTAATCTATTTTTAAAGTAATCTTATATACCCTGTAACCAATAATAAATAAAGAGTAAAAAATTTCAGTATATGATATAATTAAAAGTACAATAGGTTGGTAGTATCATTAGCGATAAGCAAATATTGCTTGTAGAAGATAATCCAGATGATGTTAAATTAACAAAGAGAGCATTTGAAAAATTTATTGAAGAACATGAATATTCGTTTCAAATTGCAACGGATGGAAAAAAAGCTATTCAGCATCTAAAAAATGGACCTATCCCACGTTTTATCCTGCTAGATTTGAAACTTCCACTTCTAGATGGGTTTGAAGTGATGAAATTCATTAGATCATATGAACCTACAAAACTTGTCCCGGTTATTGTTCTCACCTCTTCAACGGAGGAAAATGATCTTATACGAATCTATAATTTAGGCGCTAATAGTTATATTCAAAAGCCAGTTGATTATAAAACTTTTTTAGATGTGGTGCGAATCATTAGTTCATATTGGATTAAATTGAATGAAAATCCAACGTAAAAATTAATTCTTTTAATTGTTTTTTATTCATTTTTTAATTTGATTTAAGATATTATTTAATAATTTTTAGAAATATCTAGTATTGTGTGTGAATAATGAAATCAAATGATGATAAAAAACCCAGTAAAGATGATAATTTTGATTATAAAAAAGAAAGAAGGAATCATCGAAAAATTTTACATGCGTTGCAGCAACATTTAGAAAAAACTTTCCGAGAAATTTCATCAAATGACTTGAAACCCGGAAAGAAGTATCGATTTGGATTAGACATTCACATAGGTAAAGATGGTACTCCATTTTTTGATGAATTTGGTGATTATCAACAAAAACATGTTGTTTCATTAAAAGATCTGATTGAATTTAGTGATAAGCAAACTCTTTTTGACAAGGTTGAATTTGATGATTATGTAACGGTTACTACTGAGATATTTGGTATGGAAAAAAAGGATATTTTCATATTAGTTCACAATTACAAATTATTCATTGCCATTGATACGGAAAACTTACGAGTTCACAGAACTATAGATTTACCATATGATGTTAATCCAAACTCAGTTTCTTATTCATATGTTAATGGTGTGTTAGACATTATTATTGAAAAAACTAGTGATGAAGATTTCAGACATCTTTCTTTGCATTAAGAGGTATCATAAGTAAAGGTTGAGTAATTTCTATGGATAAAAATATTAAGATTATTGGCAAGTATGCTACTAGAATCAAAGAAGTATTAAACAAAACCTCTTCTCCGACTTTAAAAGAGATTATCAATGAAGAAGATTTTGATATTGATGAATTTTATCTTGGTCTTGGATGGTTAGCGAATGAGAATGAAAATATTAATCTTGAACAACTTACTGGTATTAAAGATTTGAATGAAACAAAAAAAAATATATCTAATGTGTTAAAAAATAAAAGTAAGAAAAATGTTGCTACTATCGCAAAAAACGCAAACTTGACATCGAAAGAGGTTTACGTTGCGCTCGGAAGTTTTGCTCAACAAAATAAATTAGTTATTTTTGATGGGAAAACCCTTCAGGAAAAGTATAGTTTAAAATATTAAAAGAAAAAGTTAAATTGCAACATCGAGATTTAAATTATTAACTATTTTCTTATAGTGATTGCGAATTGTCACTTCTGTTACTCCCGCTGTTTCAGCAATTTCTTTTTGTGTTTTTTTATCATGGTGTAAAAGTGATGCTACATAGATTGCCGCAGCTGCGACACTAGCAGGACTACAACCACTAATCGTTTTATTTTCAAGAGTTTTATTTATCAGATCTCGGGCTTCTTGTATAGCATCGCCTTTTAGTTTAAGGGAATTTGCAAATCGATTCAGATATTCCTGTGGTCGAACAGGTAAAAGTTTTAACGAGAGTTCTTTGGACATGAAGCGATAGTTACGTCCAATTTCCTTTTTATCAATGCCTGAAGCTTCACTAACTTCATCTAATGATCTCGGAAGATTACAACGGCGGCAACCAGCATAAACGGTTGCTGCAGCAAAACCATTTATGCTTCGTCCACGAATCAGATCATTCCTTGATGCTTTTCGATAAATAGCAGCTGCATTTTCCCGGACAGCACGAGGCAATGACATAAATGAAGAAATCTGTGTAATATATTGTAATGCTCGATGTAAATTCTGCGCATTGCCTTTTCTCATTGTTGTTCTTCGATGCCATTTTCGCAATCTTCGCAATTGAGCTTGGTTCCTAGCTGGAATTCTATTGCCATAATGGTCTCTATTTTGCCATCCAATTGTGGTACTCAGTCCTTTGTCAAAAATGAGCTCATTCATAGGTGAACCAGTTCGTGCTCGTTGCTTTTCTTGTTCATTATCAAAGGCTCTCCATTCGGGACTATAATCAATGAGATTCTCATCTAAAACTAATCCACAGTCTTGACAGATTAATTCTCCGCGTTGATTATCTTTAGTAAGATGTTTACTCTTACATTGTGGGCAAATAAATTGTTGATCAATCTCTATTTGGTTTTTCATAGAGTTCTCCTCCATTTTTATATTATTCTAAAAATGAGATCTTGGTTTAGCAAGTTTTCATAATACTGTTAAACCTTCACCATCTTTCATCTCTTTTTAGGTTCATATATTACTTTGTAAGAAGTAGTATTTAAATGTTTTTCTTTTAACGTTAAACGATAAATATTAATATTGGCTATTTATTTAAACGTTGTATGTCAAAAGAAAATTGGATCGTTGATGTTGAAGGGCAAAGAGGTTTTTTCCAAATACTCATTTTACTTCATAGAAAAAAAGAATTACTTCAAAGTCAATTATACAATAATAAACCAGATATTTCAATAAGTAACAATGCAACTGCCATAAGAGCAATTAGATTGTTGACAAAGTATGGATTAGTAAAAGAAAAAAGAAGAAAGAAGAACAATGGAAAATATTATTCTCTTACCAAACAAGGCCAAATATGTGCCACTCTTTTTATTCAGTTTCAAAAACAAATAGATGATCAACTCCTTAATAAAACAGAAAAATAAGTTGAAAGGAAACCATATTTTTTCTAATCATTATCCTAGAATACATTTGTTTTTGAAGTAAACTCAATCTGTTGTCAAGTAATTTATTTATAACAATTTAATTTATTAAATAAACAACAATTCTCCTTAAAGAAATACAAATCTTTAAGGCAAAGAAATATTTAAAAAAATTTCGATAAAGATGGAAGATACTATGATTATTAAAGATGTATTAATTGAAGAGCATCAACGTATCAAACAAGTAATAGATGAACTCAAATTAGAAATACAAAACCAACAACAATCTAATATACCAAATACGGGAATTCTATTAATGTCAATTGATTTTTTGCAAACTTATGCACATAAAACCCATCAAGTAAAAGAAGAAAACATGTTGTTTGCCTCATTGCAAAATAAAACTGTATCAGAAATACATAAAAACACCATTAAAACCTTAACTCAACAGCATAGACAATTACGTTTTTTAGTAAATGAAATCCAAGAATTAACAGACACATATAGAAAAGGAGATGAAAATATTCTTCAACAACTTACTAATACGTTACAAAAACTTACTTTAGAATATACTAATCATTTTAAAAAAGAAAATGAACAATTTTTTTCTGCGATAATAAATGAATATTTAACTAAAGAAGAGCGGCAACAAATACTAGAGGAATTTAATGATTTTGATAGAACACGAATTCATGAAAAATATGATCAAGTGATTGATCAAATAAAAAAAATGTAACTATTCTTATTTAAAAAAAAAATTGACATATAGGAATTCCATAATTTTTTTCAATTATCTTTTTATTGTTTTAGAGGTAAATTTAAGTCATTATTTAATAAAAAGTTATCATTAAAAAATCTTGATAAGTATGAAAAAAATCGGGATAAATGGATTAGGACGTATTGGACGATTAGTTTTACAGCATTACCTTAAAAATAAAACTGAAGACATAAAGATTGTTGCTGCAAACGATTTAACAGATATCGATGATTTAGCTTATTTACTGAAATACGATTCCGTTTATGGGGTATCTCAAGATAAAATTAAAAATGATCATAACTCAATAACTATCACAAAAAAAATTGATAACTCTAAAATTAACATACCTGTATTCCATGAGAAGGATCCTAGTAATATACCTTGGGAAAAATTTGATGTAGATATTGTGTTAGAATGCACGGGTCTTTTTCGCAAACGAGAAGATGCAGCAAAACATTTAACAGCTGGTGCTTCAAAAGTAATCATTAGTGCTCCATCAAAAAGTGCTGATCTCACTATCGTTCAAGGAGTCAATGAAGACGAATATGATCCATCAAATCATGAGATCATATCAAATGCTTCCTGTACAACAAATTCACTTGCTCCAGCAGTTAAAATCCTCAATGACATGTTTACCATTAAGCATTTAGCGGTTACCACTATTCATGCATATACTACTAGCCAAAATCTTGTTGATGGAAATTCTCGAAAAAGGAGACGTGGAAGAGCTGCAGCTATTAATCTAGTGCCTACTACTACAGGTGCAGCAAAAGCAACTGCATTAGTACTTCCTGAATTAAAAGGCAAGATGGATGCAATGGCAGTTCGATCTCCAGTCGTTGATGGTGCAATCACGGATATCGTTGCTGAACTAAAAGAAGAAGTCACGGTCGAAGAAGTAAATAATGCATTTAGAAAAGCATCAGAAGGAAAAATGAGAGGAATATTAGATTATTCAGAAGATGAATTGGTTTCCTCAGACATTATTGGCAGTGATTATTCTGGAATTGTTGATGCTGAATCAACTAAAGTAATTGATAAAACTCTTGCTAAAGTGTTAGTCTGGTATGATAATGAAGGAGGGTATGCCAAGAAACTCCTTGAATTAGCAGAATATATTGCAAAGAAATAAAGAGGGATACCATGGAAACATATCAATGTCTTACCTGTAAAAGAACAGCAACAGTTAGAAAAGATAATGACATTCCACACTGTTGTGGAAAGAAAATGAGTAAAGTCCCAAAAGAAATATGCCTTCAACCTTCTCACCCAGAACATGCTAGACCCATGGAAGATGAAGAACCGTGTGATGATGGCCGAGGCAATATAAAATAATTATTTTCTTTTTTTTTGGAGCAAAATATGAAAACATCTCTTTCTCCACAGGCTCTTCTGTTTGATATGGATGGGGTTCTTGTTGATAGTTTAGATTCTTGGTGGAAATCATTAAATGATGCATTAAGAAAATTCAAACATAAAACTATTTCTAAAGATCAATTTATTGAAGAATATTGGGGTTTTTCATTACAAGAGAATCTTGAGAAACTAGAAATAGAAATGAAGAATCAAGAATTTTGCAATTATTTTTATAAAAAATATGTTGATAATGTTAAACTTTTTTCTGATACCAAATATATACTCAGAAAATTAGAATCATTTCCAAAGGCAATTATAACAAATACTCCTGCAAAATGTACCAAACAAATACTTGAAAAATTTGATATTAAACACTATTTTGATGTAGTAATCACTAGTGATCAAATTAAAGAAGGAAAACCTAATCCAGAGATGGTTTTTAAAGCATGCGAAAAATTAGGGGTAGATGTAAAGCAAGTAGTGCTTATAGGCGATACTAAAAATGATGTGAAAGCAGGTCGTGCTGCAGGATGTATCACAATTGGCATACAAACGTCTTCAGCCGACTTTGTTATTGGTCATGTTAGCAAATTAGATCAAATTATCAACAAAAAAAATTAGATAGTTTTTATCTTCCGTTTAAACAAATTTTTTTCAAGGAGAAAATAAGCTATGTTATAATGGTAATTGAATTGTTATTAAGTTATGATTTTATAGTTTCTTTAATTCAATGAAATAAGGTGATTTAACTATGGCAAAAGAAAAATTACCAATTCGAAACAAAGAAAAAAAAGGTGGTGAGGTATCTGAACGAGATAGATATGATGTATGGAATGAGATGGATAGATTATTCAACCAATTTCGGTCAAGTTTTAATGATTTGTTTTACCGAACTGTTCCCCAGCAATCAACTCCAAGATCTGAACCTGGTTTAATTCCTCCAGTAGCTGATATCGTTGATCACGGCGATGAATTTGAAATGAAGGTTGAACTACCTGGTGTTTCAAAAGATGATATTAATATTGAGGTAACTCCTTATAATATTGAAGTATCAGCTAACAAAGGTGAAGAACAAGAAAAAAAAGGTAAAAATTGGCTCAGAAAAGAACGAAGCAACTTTAGCTACTATCGTAATTTTAATCTACCTGATGAAATAAAATCAGATAATGTTGAAGCTGAAATGAACGATGGCATATTATCTGTCACTATGCAAAAGGAAAATCCAACTCCCTCATATGAATCGAAAAAAGTGAAAGTCAAATAAAATCCTCAATTTTCCATTTTTTTCTCACAATAATTTTTTTTATTAAAAACAATTATGAACTAGAAACATGTAGGTGGATTCCATAAGAAAAAACAAAAAACAGAAAAATCAACCTATTTACTTACATGAAGAAGAAAACGACTATGAAAACCTGTTAAAGAATAATGAAAATTTTATCCTTTTCTTAGATTATGATGGAACACTAGTTGACTTTAGAAACCATCCATTAAAGGTTCACGCATCCTCAGATCTATTAAATGTATTAAACAAATTAATATCTATAAAAAGGTTTGAAGTTGTTATCATCACCGGACGGCCACTAAATCAAATAAAAAATCAATTACCACTCAGAGGATTACATTTTGCAGCAAACCATGGATTAATAATACAATTATCAAATGGAACAAAACAAATAGTCAAAGAAGCTAAAAAAATTAAACCTCATTTAAAAAAGATAAAAAAAGAAGTAGATACCTTGTTTTCTAAAAATGAGAATATCACTATTGAGGATAAAACATATTCTTTAGCATTCCACTATAGAACCGTACCAGCAGAAAAGGTACCATTCTTGAAAAACAAATTTATCAAAATTGTATCAAAAAATAATTATAATAACTCCATTGAACTTATTGATGGAGATAAAGTTATTGAAGCACGTCCTGCCGGCTGGAATAAGGCAGATGCAGTTGAATTTTTCCTCAATAAGTTCAATCAAGATAACTTGTTTTATCCACTCTATATCGGTGATGATACCACCGATGAAGATGCTTTTCAGTTTTTCAAAGACAATGCATTAACCATTTATGTAAAAAACGATTCAAATCTTAACAGTTATGCCTCATATTGGGTAAAAAATCCCGACGAAGTTTTTCAATTCCTCAAAATATTAGAACATAGTGCTCCAACTAAAAAACAAAAATTGTACATTAATAAACAAAAAAAGGTGAATAGTTAGATGAATGTTCTTCCGATAATATCATTAGATAAATATGAAGACGCAGTTGGACCTGAACTTTTAGAAATCATAAGAGATGAAGCATCTGAGTTATCAAAATACACGGTAGCTCAAATTAATTCAACATATCAAGGCGGTGGAGTCGCTGAAATACTCAATAGTCTTGTCATTCTTCTTAATGATGTTGGCATTAAAACAGATTGGCGAATTCTTCATGGAGACATAGATTTTTTTACAATTACAAAAAAATTTCATAATGCATTACAAGGAGAAAAAATAAATTTTTCAAAGAAAAAGAAGGAACTTTATTTTATAAATAACGTTAATAACGCTATTTTTACTCACGTTAATCACGATTTTGTGGTAGTCCATGATCCCCAACCACTACCAATTATTAGCTGTTACGAAAAAAAACAGCCTTGGATTTGGCGTTGTCACATTGATATAACTTCTCCACATAAACCACTCTGGAAGTATCTTAAGACCTTTATTTCACAATATGATGTAATGGTTACCTCTATGCAAGAATTCATGGATAAAGATGCAAAGACAAGTATCCCTCAGCGAATAATTAAACCTTCAATCAATCCATTAAATATTAAAAACAAACAAATATCTCGGCAGACGATTGATAGATATTTAAAAAAATCTGGAATAGAAACTAACAAACCGATTATAAGTCAGATTTCACGATTTGATAAATGGAAAGATCCTGAAGGAATGATTAAAATTTTTGATATTGTACGAAAAAAATATGATTGTCAACTTCTGCTAGTTGGGTCAATGGCCACTGATGATCCAGAAGGCCAAGAAGTATTTGAAAAAATAGAAAAAAGAATTGAAAACAAGAATGATATTCATCTGATTATTGATGCTTCAGATATTGTGGTAAATGCAATACAACGGCAGTCAGCAGTCATTGTTCAAAAATCGTTAAAAGAAGGATTCGCTATAACGGTTAGTGAAGCCTTGTGGAAAGAAACTCCAGTTGTTGCTTCTAATATTGGTGGAATCCCCTCTCAAGTCATACCTGGAAAAACTGGATTTCTGGAAAATCCGACTGATCATCATGGCTTTGCTGAAAAAATACTTTTCTTATTGAATCATCCATTAAAAGCAAAAGAGATAGGTAAAAACGGCAAAGAACACATTAGAAATAATTTTTTGATAACTCGACATTTATTAGATTATATCAGATTATTCAAAGAATTACGGCAAAGAAAAAATGAATAAGAAGAAATAACATAATGAGTTATTTTTTCATTTTATTGTTCAGTTTTACATCTTGTTCAAGGATTACAACTCCCTTAACTGATGTACAGTGAGACGTTGGAAAAATATATCCTTCCCTGTTCATTAAGTTATCAGGTTTTATGATTTCATTTTTATGAAATGGTTTAACTTTAATGGAATTAATCTTATTGGAGGTATCATCTATCACATAATCTTTAATTCTTCCTAATCGTCTTCCTTCCTTGGTCATGACTGCTTTTCCAAGCAATTGGTGTTCATTTTTTTTCATAATTTTTCATAATCCTAGATCTTTTTATTACTTATCTATTTAGTTTTTAAAAATCTCCTTTTATTTAGTTTTATCTTCAATTTAGATGTATATCCGGTAGAAAAACGATATTTCGATTTAAATAACTACATTGCATTTTGTTTTACTTGATGATAATGTGTAATCAATGATTTAATATTGATTTCACCATTTAACTTTCCATCATCTGATTTAATTGCTATCTTATCTACGGTATGACGAATCATTTTTTTTATGATAACCTCGATATTATCATTTAGGTCACAAGTAATAAACCCTGTATCCATGATATCTTCAGCTTCTCCTATTGTTCCATGGTGATAAGAATCAGAAATACTAAAAATATGATAAAAGGACCTTGGTGGAGCTAATAAATGAAGAAGATCAACTCGACTGATCAATCCAACAAGTTTCATCGTTTCTTTGTTTTCCACAACCCATACATGATTATTTGTTTTTAGTAATGATAAAACCGTATCAATTGATTCATGTTTTTGAATGAAGGTCAATTCTTCTTTACATTCAGGTAAAATATCTTTAATTTTCAGATTATAAAAATCTTTTTTTAATTGTTTTTCATTAATTTTTTCTTCACTCATATTTTCACCTATTAATCAGTTATTTTGCTCTTACTTCACCAGCTTTAGTTATAGCAAACCGTGATAAGATAGGTCCAATAAACTCAAAAACAACGGTAGTTGCAGTAATTATAGTAATAACTTTCAAACCAAGATCAGGTTTTCCTAATGACGAAAGATAATTATTTGCAAGTAGTGCTAATCCGATGGCTACCCCTGCTTGAGATAAAATACTAATTCCCAGGTAATTTCGTACTTTCTTTTCCGCATTTGTTACCTCTGCAGCGAGAAAACTTCCTCCGCTCATTCCAATGATTCGGCAGATAATATAGACGACACCAATAAATCCAACACTGGATAACACATGAATATGAAGATTAGTACCTGCAATAACAAAGAACAAAATATAAATTGGAAGACTTAACGATTTAAGATGATTGAATACTGGTTTGTTATCATCTGGAAATAAGTTAATAACCACAAAACCAAAAATCATACTCGATAAAATAAGAGATATCTCTAAAAATGTTGCTAATCCAGCCACTATTAAAATGCCTGCAAAAGAAACAGAGATTAATTCTTCTCTTTCATGAACCCAGTTAAGAATATAGGCAAAAAATATACCAATTCCCCCTCCAATTAAGATGCTTCCCCCAATTTTTTTAATCGGGATAAAAAGGGCTGAACTTAAAGAGAAGTTTTTTGCTGAGACTAAAATGGCAACCATAGTAATTGACAATGCATAGATTAATACTGCAAAACCATCATCTATTCCTACAACAGCTAAAATTGCGTCTGTGAGTTTTCCTTTTGCTCGATATTCATGAATTACTGCAACAGCTGCAGCTGGAGCACTTGCTGGAGCCATTGCCGCAAGAACAATGGATAAGAGTAAATCCCCCATTAGTAGGTAAATCCCAAAGAATACAATAAGAAATGCAAAGAGAGCCTCGCAGAGTATGATAATCATAATTTGTTTTCCTTTTTTTTTAAAAAGATTTATTGAGAGTTCACCACCGATGATAAATGCAATGAATGCAAGAGCAAAATTTGTTACTAATGTAATTTCCTCCGATGAAAGGTCTATAACTCCAAGGACACTGGGTCCAAGAATGATTCCTGTGATAATATATCCAACAATTCCGGTTACCTTCAGTAAATGAGTTCCTTTGCCAATTATAAAACCTAATCCTATACTCAATCCCGCTAAGAGCAGATAATTTAACATGATACTGAGTTCCTTTTACATTTCAACCATTATATTAAACGTTGAATCGTACTTAACAAATGACATTTTTACTTTATATTTCAAAAAATGAGATTGACTCTTAAAGATTAATTAATTTTAGATTAAAAAAAGATTAAAAAAAGATAAAAATAAAAAACAAGATTATTATTTCTTTTGATGTAAATTTAATTTGTTTTCAAGTAAAGGTTTTGAATGTAATAGACTATCAATATCAATAAATCGATAGGAAATTTTTCTTTTTGTGGTAAAGATGAATAACAAGTTTAAGGATAGAAATGATGCAGCAAAAAAATTAGTCTTAGCCTTAAAAAAATATGAGGGAAAAGAAGTATTAGTATTGGCCATACCAAAAGGCGGTGTTGAAATAGGTTATGAATTAGCAAGGTTTTTACATGCTGAGTTTTCATTAATTATTACCAGAAAATTACCACTTCCCCATAATCCAGAAGCAGGATTTGGCGCCATATCTGAAGATGGAAGTTCATATATTTCTGAAGATTTTTCCGTTATATTAGACCAAGATACAATGGATAAGATAAAAGATGAACAACATAAAGAAATTGAACGAAGAAAACTTGTTCTAAGAAAAAATAAACCGCTTCCACCAATGAAAGATAAAATAATCATTATTACAGATGACGGAATTGCTATGGGATCAACTATGATAGCAACAATTAAAATGTGCAAGAAGAGAAATCCTAGAAAGATTGTTGTTGCATCACCTGTTGCTAGTTCAGACGTTAAAAAAGAGATTGATACGTTAGTCGATGAAACCACTATACTTACCACACCAACTGATTTTAGAGCTGTTGCACAAGTATATCAAAATTGGTATGATGTATCAGATAAAGAAGTGATAGCAATAATGGATGAATGGAATAGAAAACATGAATCGCCTTGAGGAAATCAATAAATCTTAATTTTTGAGTCTTCTCCATTTTTAGGTGGAGAAATCTTCCGATTTCTTCCAGATAGGATTTTAAGTTGATAATTGATTTAATCACCTCCTTGCCAATATGGGATTATTGAAAATAATGGCAATCTAATTAAAATTAATAGTTGATTATCATCTATCAAGGATTCAATAAATACAATATATGGCAAAACCACAGTTTCTCGAAGAAAACAGATCAACCTAAAAACGAAGATGAATCAGAATTAAAAACATTTTTCGCTTATTTTCCAATTATCTTTTAGTTACCACTTAATACCAATAGTTTTCTAACTTTATTTTGGGTGATATGATTAATCAAAAAAAGAAAAAACTAATAATAAATTCCGTTCTAGTATCAATACTGCTTGGTATCTGTCTATTATTAACTGGTTGTGTAACAGAAGAGCGAACTGAAGGAAATTTGGAATTAATTGGCTATGATCATGAAGAATCATATATGACCGGTAACTTTTCAAGTGAAATTATGTTTTATGTTTCAAACACTGGTAATCAAGCTGTTGAAAGTTCAACGTTAGACGTACAGATAAAAAGTGTAAATGAAACAGTTATTTACGATGAAAAATTACAAATTTCAGAGTCTATTGATGTAGGAGAAAATAAAACAGTATCAACCACGGTTGTGTATAATAAAAATAATACAGAACTAAACCTTAATCTTAATGTTACTTGGAATGATAAAGTAAATACCTACTCTGAAACATTATTTCTTGAAGATATCAGATCTGATGTTAAACTAATAAATATCTCTCATGAAGAACATTTGATTTCTGAGGATTTGTTTACCAGTACAGTAACATTTAATCTTACAAATACCGGACAAGAACCAGCACATAATGTCATCTTAGATGTAAAAGCAGCAGATCAAGATAATAACACAGAATATGATAATGAGACAACAATAGCTGATTCCTTAGGTTATATGCAAAATACCTCTGAAGAAATAATGATTGACTATAACCTTATTGACGATTATTTACTCTTAGATATAACAATAATTTGGGATGAAGGAAAAAGAGAATATGAGGAATTGATTAATCTAGAAATCATCGAATAACGAATAGTTCATCTGAAATTAATATAATATTTACCTAAAATTTAGTTATCCTCTTATATTTTTTCCATTTTTTCTTTAATGATATCATGGAAATTAGTTGCCCGTTATTTGACATTAATGAAGAAATTCCTGAAAAATACACATGTGATGGAGAAGATGTTAATCCCCCATTGGAAATTAAAAATATCCCACAGAATACCAAAAGTTTAGCGTTGATTGTTGATGATCCAGATGCGCCGAGTGGAACATTTACGCATTGGGTAGTTTATAATATTCCTCCAAAAGGTAGAATTGAAGAGGATAGCAAACCAGGTATTCAAGGAGTAAATGATTTTCATAAAAATATTTATCAAGGTCCTTGTCCTCCATCTGGGGATCATCGATATTACTTTAAGTTATATGCATTAGATGATATGCTAGATCTTAAGGAGGGAGTACAACGAGAAAAGGTTATATCAGAAATGCAAGAACATATTATTGAATCTTGTAACACTATGGGGCGGTATAGTAAAAAAGCATATAGGAGGTGATTTGAAAATGACGGTTTATAAAGTGATTAATGTAGTTGGAGAATCAAAAAAGGATTTTTCAGATGCAGTAAATAATGCTATTAATGAAGCGATGAAAACAATCAATAATGTTCGATATGCTGAGATTGAACGGTTCACCACAAAAATTGAAAATGGCGAAATCGTTTATTATAGAGCAGAAGCAAAGATATCATTTGAGGTAGAATAACATATCAATCAGTGAAGGTGTGGAGTAACAATAATGAAAAAGGAAAAGGAAAGTTATAATCCAGAAAAAATTCATAAAAAGGGATCAAATCCCGTTCATTCCTGTGTTTGCCCGAGTTGCGGCTATGAAATGCCGAAAAATAAAGGTTTATCTTGCAGTGGAATGACTTGTCCAATTTGTGAAACTAAACTGGTAGCTAAATAAAATTGTAAATTTTTTTAATCAATGATTTCTATCATTTTTTTTATGGTTTCAATCTTTTATCGTAATCATTCCTCCATCGGGTAAAAGACCAATTGGAACTTGTTTCAATTCATCAAAATATTTGTAAATAGCACAATTTTTTCTATTCTTTTCATTTAGACAATATGTTTCACATTGTTTTTTCATTTCATTATACGGTACTTGAGAAAGAGTAATACTTGCAACATGACTACATACTTCCATGAATTTGCAATGTTTATCTTCAGGTTCAGTTAACATCTTATAAAAAATACAATCTTTAAAACTTGTTTCTGATGTACAAATTGATTCATCAATATAATTAACAACTTTACCGAAGATTTCAAAACAATCTTTTCCAGTATCTTTGTATTTGAAACAAGACATGATATCACGGTTTCAGCCGTCATATCTATTAATCAAATATAAATGTAATTACAAAAGAGACTTAATTGACACTTGTTTTCATTATTTTTTAATTTTATTAGGAAATGTATGATGGATATTTAAAATAAGAAAAATATGATTTCATTCTTTTATAGATATAATCTTGTACCTTTTCTATATCTTGGGAAATAGTGAGATTCCGTGGCTTAATGAATTTTTCAAAATGATTATTATTTTTGTTAACATCTAATAAATCCATGATTTTTTTCATTGTTTCATTCGGCTTTGAACAGAGATCTTCGTATTTTACGTTGACATAACTTTCATCATCTAATTTTTTTACATTATCAAGAAAATAACGAGCTTGTAAAGCATGATGTTCTACAATAAGTGGTAATGCAAATGGAAATTGTCGAGATAATAAAAAACGAAAGATGCCATTAATTAATGGATTTTCGGAGAGATGCTTAGCTGTTGGTGATATAAGATCTGAATACACTGTTTGTTGTTTCGTTAAAGTCCTAAGTGCTTTTAACGATGAATTAAGAAAAGGATATGGGTGCCTATGGATAAAAATGAATTTTGCGTTTGGAAAATGTTTTTTAATAAACATGAAATTAGCAAAATCCCACGGGTTTTTCGCTAAAAATTTTTTATCATTCTCACCAATAAATTGTATTTTTTTATAAATTTCCTTGAAGCGATCTAGATTATGAGATGTTAATTTATTAAACACATAACCATCATCGATAAGAAACGCATATTCTAAAGGTAAATCTGCTTCCATTTTCAACCGATCTATTCCTCTATCAATATCATTATGTTCGAGTAAAAAATTATTCAACTTTTCCTTTGCCAGTTCCTCTACACCTTGTAAATGATTGTAAAGTAATCGATCATATTGCATAACATGATATGTCGTTACACTATTGAATTCTCCTGTAGATTGAATCATTTTATAAAGGATACTTGTACCCGATCTATGAAAACCAAGAACAAACACAGGATCATATGGAAAATCTTTGAGCTGATCTAAATACTGTTTATCTAGATTCCTTTTTGAGAAAAAATCCTTTTTTATTTTTACAGGAACCTGTTTTGATGCCATAGAAACCTCTTTTGCATTTTAAAAAAAAATATTATTCTATTAAAAGATGACTTCAAAATAGATAATAAATGAATGAAAATTAAATCTTGATAATTTTCAATTATTTTCAAATTATAATTAAGTTACACTTTAATATTTCACTATATCTAGTAAAATATGTGATAAGATGATGTTTGACAATAATACATATAATCTTATGGCACAAGCTGTTGAAGAAAGTCAAAGTCTTTGGAGAATAAAAAACGAGTATAAAGAAGATGCGAAAGATTGCGAGGAGTGTTATGAATTTTGGCAGAAACTAGAAAAAGACAAAGAACAACATTGTGAACAACTTTATGATCTTATTTCTAATATAATAAAAAAAGGTCAGCAGGAATCATCAACTAAAGAAGAAATAGAGGTTAGCCAATAAGACTCTAATATATTTTAACCTTATTTTTATTTATTTGGAATATATATTCTTTTTAATTACTAAAAAATTTTAAAATAATCCAATACAAAGATATATTAACTTAGAATACATAAGTTGATTCATAATAAGTAATAATTGATCTGATATCATTACCGCTACATTTTTTTTAATAAATGGGAGGCATCCATTGCTTTTTGATAATGATTATATCCTTTATTATTAGTTAAAAAATTCATAGAAGTGAAAAAAAAAATGAACGACAATAAGAATATTAAAGAAATTGAAGAATTCAAAATTAAAAATAATAAAAAGGAATTAACTAACAATGGAATATGCCCTTTAATTCAAAAAAAATATGACCTTGATGAGATTCTCTTAAAAGGATCAGGGGTAAATTTTATTAATTGTCCGTTACAAAAACAGTCTTGTCCACATTCTGTCTTTTATGGAACAGAATATATTTGTAAAATCAAACTTGAAGAAATGGAAAAAAGAAACAAGAAATACAAATAAACAACGCTTTTTCACATCTTTTCTGTTCATTCAATGTCCAAACTCACCAACTAACGGAACAAAGGAACAACCCATAAGATTTTTTGAACTCTCCATTCCGTTTTCCTTTTTGTATTTCACTAATTGACAGAAGGTTTTTCCAACCGGTATAAGAAGAATTCCGGGATCATCAAGCTGGTCTTTTAATGGTTGTGGAATAGACGGAGCAGCACATGTTACAAAAATTCGATCATACGGTTGATAGTTCGATAAACCAAGTGATCCATCTCCTTGCTTTACCGTTACGTTTTCAATATTAGCGTTTTCTAAATTTATTTTGGCTTGTTCAGCAAGTTTTTCAAATCTTTCAATCGAATACACATGACCTTCAGGACCAATAATCTGAGATACAAGAGCTGCATGATATCCAGATCCCGTTCCTATCTCCAAGACTTTTAATCCAGGTTTTAATTCTAATTCTTCAATCATAATAGCAATCATATGAGGTGCAGAAATTGTTTGTCCATTTCCAATGAAAAGAGGCATGTCCACATATGCATGTTCTCTTAATTGTTCAGGAATAAACTGTTCTCGAGGAATTTTTTTAAAAGCTTTTTTTACAGGTTGAGACTGAAGATATCTTTTTTGTTCTAATTCTTGAATTAATGTTTTTTTCTTTTCATTAGCCATTCCAAATCCGTCCATATAATAGTAGCAAAAAACAATATTACTGCATATGTTCTTTATCCTGTTTTTAAACTCCTAACAATTTTTTAAATTCCTGTTCATTAATGATTGAGACATCTCTTTCTTCTGCCTCATCTAATTTGCTTCCAGGATCACGTCCAACAACAACATAATCAACACGGTCACTAACGTTCTCCGAGGACTCCCCACCTTCCCTATTAACTAGATCCTTTACTTCACTTCTCGTAAATTCATCCAAGGCCCCTGTAAAGACGAATCGTTTCCCGGATACACTACCTTCTTTTTTAGCAGATTTCATTGTCAGCCCACTTTTTTTTAGTTGTTTAATTTCTTTTTTATTTTGTTTCTCTTCAAAAAAATGATTAATATTTTGTGCAATTTCAGGGCCGACTTCTTCAATCTCTAACAATTCATCCTCTGTTGCATTTATAATATTGTCAATATGTTCAAATTTATCTACAAGCAACTGCGCCACATGTTTTCCAACCTCTGGAATCCCAAGTCCATATAATACACGAGTTAATCGTCTGTTTTTACTTTGATTTATAGCTCTAATCAAATTCTCAGCTGATTTATCAGCAAAACGATCTAATCTAGTCAACTCATCCTTTGTTAAGTGGTAAATATCACTAAGGGATTCTACTAATCCATGTTTAACTAAAGCATCAATTGTTTTTCCTCCAAGTCCCTCTATATCCATTGCCCCTTTTGAAGCAAAATGTTCAATACTTCTTTTTAGTTGAGCAGGACAAGAAAGCCCGTTTGAACACCGATAATACGCACCTTCCTTGACTACATTACTACCGCAAACAGGACATCTATCAGGTATTGTAAATCGTTGTTCATTACCAGATCGTTTTTTTGTATTTACTTCTTTAACTTCAGGAATAACATCACCAGCTCGAACAATTTTCACCCAATCCTTAATACGAATATCATTTTCTTCAATAAAATCTTCATTATGAAGACTTGCTCTTGAAACAGTTACTCCTTGCACATCAACTGGTTTTAGCAAAGCAACAGGGGTTAATGTTCCTCGTCTTCCAACTTGAACAACGATATCTAAAATTTGGGTTTCCTCTTTTCGAGGAGGAAACTTGTAGGCAACTGCCCACCTTGGAGAACTAGATTTCACCCCCATCTTTTTTTGATAATCAAAATTGTTTACCTTAATAACAATCCCATCTATCTCATACGCTAAATCTTCTCTTTTCTCTTGCATTTGATCATGATATTTCAACGCCGATGAAATATTTTCAACCTTTTTTGTATGAGGATTTGTTTTTAATCCCCATTTTTCAAGCATCTGTATTGCTTTTTCCTGAGTATTTGCATTAATATCATCTGATTCAGCATTCATTATCTCATAAAAAAAGATCGAAAGAGGCCTATCGGCAGTTTCTTTTGGATCTAATCTGCGTAATGATCCAGCTGCTGCATTGCGAGGATTTGCCATCGGTTCTTTTCCTTGCTCAATTCGTTTTTTATTATATTCTTCAAAATCATCAATGAACATGATGACTTCTCCTCGAACAGCAAGTTTCTCTGGCATTTCTTGATCTATTTTTCGTAGTTTCAACGGAACTGCATGAATGGTTTTTATATTTTCAGTGATATTTTCTCCTACTTCCCCGTTTCCTCTTGTTGACCCCGTGGAAAAAGATCCATTTTCATAAATGAGTTCAACACTTAATCCATCAAGTTTCGGTTCCACGACATAATTAATAATTTTTACCTGTAATTCTCGTTTAAGTCGATCATCAAAATCATTTACCTCATCCTCCTCAGCAGTATCTAGTGATAACATTGGTTTAATATGCTCAACTTCTTCGAATTCATCAGCGGGTTCAGCTCCTACTCGCTGCGTGGGAGAATCAGATGTTATTAAATCTGGATATTGATGTTCTAAATCTTCTAATTCATCAACCAATTTATCATATTCTTTATCAGAAATCTCAGGTTTGTTCTTGACATAATATAAATAATCATGATGACGAATCTTTTTTCGTAGATCCTTAATTTGTTTTTTTGCTTGTTTCTTGTTTATTTTAGAGGCCATTATAATTAAAAAATAAATTCTGAGATATAATAAACTACCTTAAAGACAACTTCAAAATAAGTGAAATTAAGATTAATCATAAAAAAAACATTTAGAAAAATAGTTTACTAGTGTCACTATCATGTTTTTTCCAGAGTTCAAGACCAATTTGACCAAACATGAATGGAATACTGCTCATTAATATAATTAGTAACCAACCAGTAAGCCCAGGATCAACAGTTTGTAAGATATTTGACAACCCTGGAAGATACACAGCTGCAAGTATTAATGTGATACACAACGCTAATGCTCCCCAGACGTACTTGTTTTTTGTTACTTCATTTATGATAAATGAGGAATCATACGTCCTCATGTTAAACACATGGCCTAATCGTGCAAAAGTTAATGTTAAAAACGAAATAGTTACTGCTTTTTTAACTGGCATCTGAAAGTGGTTCAAGGAGATGAATAAGGATAAAAAAATTGATGAAGCAATAATAATCCCATATAAAATAATAAGTAACCAATGTTTTTTCATTAAAAAGGGTTCTTCGGGATCTCGAGGTGATTCTTTCATAACATTAGAATCCCCTCTTCCGATTCCAAGAGCCAATGCTGGAAACACATCTAATATCAGATTCACATACAAAATTTGTAGTGGAGAAATCGGTAACGGATAGTTTACCAGTGAAGCAAAAGCAACCGCAGTTATTTCACCTATGTTTCCAGAGAGTAAAAAAAGAATGAATTTTCGAATATTTGAAAAAATAATTCTTCCGTGTTTAATTGCAGTGATAATTGAAGAAAACGAATCATCTTGCAAGACCATATCTGATGCGTCTTTTGCTACCTGTGTCCCTCGCTTTCCCATTGCTATTCCGATATCTGCTTTTTTTAATGCAGGTGCATCATTAACACCATCACCAGTCATAGCAACGATAAAGCCATGTTTTTGATAAATTGAAATTAAATCAAGTTTTTGTTCCGGACTAACTCGGGCAAAAAGTGAATGTCGTATAAGTTGACCTTTTTTATCTTCAGGTAAGGATTCATCAGAACCCAAATCTTTTCCAAGCATCACTTGGTCTTTATCTTCATCAATTAATGAAATTTCTTTTGCTACATTTTGCGCAGTTGCAGGATGATCACCAGTCACCATAATCAGCCGAATCCCTGCGTTTCGACATGCTTCAATGTATTCTTTAACCTCTTTTCTTGGAGGATCCAATAATCCAAGTAAACCAATAAAGGTTAAATTTTCATAGACGTCAACATTTTCTTCAGTTGCTTTTTTATAGGCTACTGCAAGGACCCGTAATCCATCTTCTGCCATCTCCTGATTTTTTTCTAACCAACCTTCTTTATCATCTTCTGTGAATGTTGATCCATTATCTTTTTTTATTGATGAACTATGCTCTAAAACTGCTTCAGGAGCCCCTTTCACAGCAACATAATATGAATTATTTTCTTTATGAACTGTTGCCATCATTTTAAGTTCTGGATCAAAAGCCACTTCACGTTTTTCAGGTAGTTGCTTTATTAATTCATCTCTTAGAAGATCAACTTTTTTTCCAGCTTCTAACAAGGCAACTTCTAACGGGTCTCCCACCTCAGATTCTTCATTGTTATCTGTTGATAGTGAAGCATTATTACAAAGTACTCCTATCTTAAGTGCTTCCATCACATCTTCATCTTTTTTCGATAAAAAATCTTGATTATCTTTGGATCTTTTTTCGTTTTGCTGGTTTTCAGAAGAAAATTTAAATGTTCCTGATTGAAGATTAATTCGAGTTACTTGCATTTTATTTAATGTTAATGTTCCTGTTTTATCAGAAAAGATTACATTTGTTGATCCAAGTGTCTCTACCGAGGATAACTTATTGATCAAAGCGTTTTGCTTTGCCATTTGTAACATACCCTGTGCTAATGCAATTGTTGCAACGATTGGTAGACCTTCAGGAATAGCTGCTACTGCTAAAGCAATCGACGTTTCAATCATTAGTAATAATTCCTTTCCTTGTAAAAATCCTATTACACCAACACAAGCTGAAATGAGTAAGGTAACCCAGACTAGTTTTCTACCAAGGATCTTAATGCGTTCTTCAAGAGGAGTGATTTCTTCTTCAGCTTCTTCAACTAAAGTTGAAATCTTTCCTAATTCCGTCTCCTTGCCTGTCGATACCACAATCCCTTTGCCTGATCCTTTGGTTATCATTGTTCCCTTGAACAACATGTTTTCTCTTTCTTCCAGTGAGGTATCCTCTGGTAATGTTTGAGTTGATTTAGAAACGGGTACGGATTCACCAGTTAACGCAGATTCATCGGATTGTAATTTATTTGCTTCAAATAAGCGAAGATCGGCTGTAACAATATCTCCGCTATCAAAAATCACAATGTCTCCAGGTACAAGTTGTTTCGCAGAAATCTTTTGTATTGATCCCTCTCTTTTAACAACTGCATTGACTTGAGCTATGTCCTTTAATGATTCCATTGACCTAATAGCTCTAAGTTCTGTTGAAAAACCAATGATGATAGTAACTATAATCACTGCCACTATTGCTAAAGCTTGAATTATTTCTCCAAATAAAAATGAGACAAGTGCAGCTACGACTAAAAGTGCCATGATGATACTTTTGACTTGGTTAAAGAGTATTTGCCAAACGCTTTTCTTTTCTTTTTCCTTTAAAATGTTTTTACCATATTTTTGTTCCCTTTTAGAGACTTCAGAGGACGATAATCCTTGCTTAAGTGAAACCTGATACTTTTCAATAATATCATCTATTGAATACTTCCAAGGGGTCGATATAATATTCATAAGGTCAAGAAACTCCATCTTATTCTCTGTAACCAAATCATATTTTGTGTTACCTGAGTTATTTTAATCGTTCTATTCGTTGTTTATAACCCGTGAGAAAACAGCTGATGATTCGAGCGCATAATCGAGATGTTCGATAGTCAATATCAAATCGAGGGTTTACTTCTACAATATCAAAATATTTGACGGATTCATTGTATCCTGCCGCATGAGCAATTCTTGAGATTTCATCAGTGGAAAATCCATTCGGATTAGAAAAACTGCAAGCTGGAGCATCATTATTTGAGACACTGTCAATGTCTAAACTGGTAAAGATTGCTTGAATTCCTTTTGATGCTATTAAAAAAGCTGTTTCCATGAGTTGTTCAATATCCTTATTTTCAGTGATTGAATCTCGGATCATTTTTATTGGAAAAATACTTACATTATTTTTTGTGAGGTAATCAAAATATTTTTTTGAGTTAACATTACCATCTGCACCAATTTCAACAAAATTATTTCCGTTAAATTCAGAGGGTTTAGTTTCGTCTAGTAATTTACGAAAACCCATGCCACTTGATACCTGATCCCCCATTTGTTCTCGTACATCAAAATGAACGTCAATATTGACTCCACCTAGTGAACTATAGTGTTGTAAGACGCCTTTGACTGCAGGATATGTTATATCATGACTGCCACCGAGAACAATAGGAACAATTTTATGTTTTACCATCTCAGAAAGGACCTTAGTTATCCGTCTGTAAGTTTCCTTTGGATCATCTTCTTCTGTAACAATATTTCCAAAATCATGAATCTTTAGATTAGAAATATCCGTGTTATAATCAACATTAAAAGTCGTTCCATACTGATTCAACTGTTCTCTAATGGTATCAGGTGCCTTTCGTGCTCCAGGTCGTCCCTTGCTAACCTTAACTCCATTATCATAAGGAATACCTAGTAACCCAATATCTGCATCACAATCAACCTCAGTTTTTATAACATCAGATAATTTTTTTTCTGTTTGGTAAGAATTCTTTCTTTCTATCTTGCGTTTTGGTTGACACAAAAAATCATCAATTATAATGTTATCATTCTTCCTATCAATAATCAATTCTTAAAACATAATGATACCAGCCATTTGCAAAAGCAATTCCGTAAAAAGACATAAAATACCAGGTATTCTGTAAATATGTTAAAAAATCTTGTGGATCATTATATAATCCGGATGAAAATATTGTAAAAAATGTAGCAAGAAAGGAAAAGAAAAAAAATCCAAACTCAAAAATTCTTGGTTTCTTTTCATATGTTATCAATTTTAGAACTGAAATCAGTTTAATTTTGAAAAATTCAATCAGTGCCATGAACAGTATGGCTGAGGAAAGAGAATAAATAAGCATGATCAAATAAATTTTAGTAACAATGTGTAATGATAACGAAAACAATATCAATACAAGAAATAAGTCAAGGACTAGAAGAAGGTAGATAAGAGAGCGGCTCCACCGTTGAATATCAATAAATTCTTTTTCTGCCATATTAGAAATTTTAAAGTTGAGAAGTATACTTAAAAATGATTTGAAAACAATTAAGATTTACATATAGAATACTTCAAAAACATAACTTATCAGGTACAATCTATCTTTTAACTAAGTTAAAGGTGACTTCAAGATATTTCTTTATATGAAGAAGATTTTTTTTAAAAAAATGTGATACAATGAGAAAAATGGGATTTAGTGGTAAATTTTGGAGTATGTTAGTTATTGTTACAATTATTGTGCTACTTATATTAGGCATCTATTACTTATTGTCTGACGAACCTAACAATCAAGAGTCCTATTCAGGTATTAAGCCTGAGGATGTTGTAGTTGATTATGGAGAATATGTCGGAGAAAATATTACTGTTGAAGGTTATATTTATGATCCGGATCCTGCGGATAAATTTGCTTATGTTAGTTCTCAACTAATCGAAGAACCATTAGAACAAGGTGAATTTGTAGAAGAAGAACTATTATTAATCAACTATTCTAATGTTGAAAATATCAGCGGATCAACAAATAAATATTATTTTCAGGGACCTATTAATGAAATACAAAATGAAAGATATCCTGTAGATCTGATATATTTAAATGTCAAAAATGTTGAGATGGTTTAATCATTCAAGATTAAATCATCTTTAAATTGTTTTTAAGTAATTTATTTATAAAGTATTCAACACTAAGTTCAACTAAATGGTGAATCAAATGAGAATGAGATATCCGTTAGAATTAGAAATGGTTCCAAAACAAATTGACACTGGTACAAGATGGGTTACCTTACGTGTGAAAAATATTGGTAAAAAAAATTTAAGAAATTTAGATGTTCGATTAAATTCACGGGATACCTATTTCCTCCGCCCGTTAAGTCCAAGTAAATTCATATTTGAATTACCTCCTGGAGAAGAAGAATGGTTATCCTATCAGATCACTGCGGAAGGAACCGCTAGTCTTTATGCCACCGTTGATGGATATGAAGAAGATAAGTTCTTTGCCTATGAATCACCAGATATTACCTTAAAAGTTATCGGTCAGCTTGCTGAAGTTCAGTCACTTGTTGCAATTACAGAACCATATCCTCCGCTTGGTGAAACACTCCGTTGTGATGCAAATATTATCGCATTGGAAAATACAGACGAACTGAATTTAGAATTCTGGATTGACACTCCATCTGGAGAATTTAAAAACCTTGCAGATATTGAAACAAAGGAGCTTGAAGTTGGAGAAGAAGCAACCTATTCAGCAGAGGTAACCCCCAAAGATACAGGCATTTATACGATTCATGCATACTTGTATTATAATGATACAAGAATCGATCATGAAACTGATGTGCTTCATGTAAAAAAATAGAATAATCTTTTCTAATTTTATTTTTTATATTTTCGGTGATAGATGTAGAACAGACTGGGGAGTTAGGCGTTCCCTG
>CAZYLG010000006.1:0-42866 GCA_964648565.1 uncultured Thermoplasmatales archaeon | reverse complement strand
AGCACCCAACACATCAACATCACCATCACCATCCACATCACAAGCATACACAGAATAAGCACCATCAAAACTACCATCTATCGTATGCTCAGTGAAAGACTCAGAACCGTCATTCTCCCACCACGTAATATCATTAGCATCACGAGCAGCACCCAACACATCAACATCACCATCACCATCCACATCACAAGCATACACAGAATAAGCACCATCAAAACTACCATCTATCGTATGCTCAGTGAAAGACTCAGAACCGTCATTCTCCCACCACGTAATATCATTAGCATCACGAGCAGCACCCAACACATCAACATCACCATCACCATCAACATCACAAGCATACACAGAACGAGCACCATCAAAGGAACCATCTATCGTATGCTCAGTGAAAGTCTCAGAACCGTCATTCTCCCACCAAGCAATATCATCATCATAAGATGCAGCACCAAGAACATCAATATCACCATCGCCATCAACATCACAAGCATACACAGAACGAGCAGCATAAAAAGACTCACCTATCTTATGCGCAGTGAAAGACTCACTTCCATCATTCTCCCACCACGTAATATCAGTATCATAACGTGTAGCACCCAACACATCAATATCACCATCGCCATCAATATCCGTAGCATACACAGAACTAGCAGCAAAAAAAGAACCATCTATCGTATGCTCAGTGAAAGTCTCAGAACCGTCATTCTCCCACCAAGCAATATCACCAGCATCACGAGCAGCACCCAACACATCAACATCACCATCACCATCCACATCACAAGCATACACAGAACGAGCACCATCAAAATTATCATCTATCGTATGCTCAGTGAAAGACTCAGAACCGTCATTCTCCCACCAAGTAATATCACCAGCACTATATGCAGCACCAAGGACATCAATGTCACCATCACCATCAACATCCGTAGCATACACATCATAAGCCCAACCAAAAGAAGAATCTATGATATGTGTACCACTGCTTAAATCAGTACTAAAAGGATTTATTGTATTCCCATAACTATCAGATTCACCCCACTCGAACCAAACACTACAACCCTCACCACCATCATCACTCAAAAAACCATTCAACGTTGCAGAAGTAGCATCAATATTTGTAGATGAATTAGTAGTCACTGATGGCAATTCAGCCGATGTAGTAAAAGTCATATCACTACCATATACTTCCCCAGCACTATTATTCGCAACACTCCGATAATGATACGTGGTACCAGGGGAAAGAGAAGATAAGTCTGATGTAAATTCTGTTCCTGTTTCAAATGAATTATATAAAGTAAATGCTTGTATTGGATTAGGCTGCATATGGCCACCAGATATAATACTATATATGTATTCATCCCCCACATATATCTCTCGTATGCTTGATGAAGTTGCTTCCGTAACATTGAATAATAATTCATTTCCATCAAAAACATATGATTTTATTTCATTATCTGAACTGACATGTATAAAATAATCATCACATGCAATTTCATTAGAATAAGTAACTGTACTTGCCTGACTATCTGAAGTCAGAAAAGACAAATCTGAACCATTAAATGAAAAAACAGATAATTGATGGCTTCCAAGAACATAAATATATTCATCATCCAAACATATTTCATGCCCATCAGGTAAAGAATCATAATAATCATCTTCTAACGTAAAACTCGAACCATCAAATGAATACACTCTAATACCATCATTGGAACCATCATTATTGTAAATTATGTAAACATATTCATCATCACACCAAACATCTTCATACGAACCTCCATCATCCTGTACTCCTTCTAACGTAAAACTCGAACCATCAAATGAATATGCTTTTACTCCCTCATCATAAGTACCAACAAAAATGTAAGAACTATTGCCCCCTATACTATAACCTGGACTACCAATATCAATCGTGTCCTTCAACCAATACTCCTCAGTACCATTCTCATTAAATGAAAAAGCAAAAAGATTGGTGGAAAAAAAGTCTGCATCACAAACATAAATATACTCACCATCACCCCAAACGGAAGCATAACTATATCCTGGATTTGCCGTATCTAAATTGGTGAAATCCGTTCCATTAAACGATGCAGCAGTTATTATGCCACCTGAACCAACAACATGAAGAAATCCATTCATCTCAAAGATTTCTTCCAAATCATTAGAATTATATCCTAACGTATTACCAACTTCAGAAAGATTCAATCCAGCTCTAAGGCCGTAAGTATCTGTTTCTCCCCATTCAAACCAAACACTACAACCACCGCCATCATCACTCAAAAAACCATTTAATGTAGCACTACTACTATCAACATCTGTTGAACTGTTAGTTACAACCGTAGGAGAACCCATCGGTTCTAAATCTAAACCAGAAACTTGTTTAGATACATCCAAATAATCAAAGTCATCATCTGCTTGCACAATGCTCATTGCTGAAAAAAGCAATAATACCACAATTAACAAAGAAATTCGCTTCATTTTTCAATCACTAAAAAATAAAAATAAGTTTAAAGTATTAATACTAATCGACAAAACAGTATACATATAAAGAATAATATATAGGATGACGGATTATCTATTTTTTAAGATGCAACAAAATTTATTTGAATATCTTCCAACTAAAAAAAATTGTGTTTTAAGAGAATACACTTTTCATAAAGACAATGAAAACCATCTCTTTGAAAAAAGATTCGCAAAACATTATCTAAAAAAAGAATATGAGATAACGAAAGGATATTTTCCAGCATATGATGTCATCAATAAGATAAACGGAAAAAAATATGAAGTGAAACGTGATTATTGGTGGCTGACCACAAATAATGTACTCGTTGAAGAATATTTTAATTATGAAAAACGAAAGAAAGGTTGGTTGTATGAAACAAAAGCGGATTTTTTAATTGTGTTCGTTACTGACATTCTCTATTATTTATTAGATATGCATAAAGTGAAATCTGATTTTGAAAATAATCGTAGCACTTGGTCTCGCAGTCCTATCCTCCAACGAAAAGACAGGCAAGGAAATTGGTTGCCAAGGAGAAAACAATTTCAAACAATTAACTATTTGAAAAACATTGTTTTTTTCGATTTTGAATATCACTGCATCTGTGATACTGATGTTTCTATCGGTATAACAAATGAATATCTTAAAAAATTAAAAAATAAAGAAAGAAAATATATTCTTAATCTTCATTTAGTTTGAATCGTGGTTTTTTATTTTTCTTTTTTGTGCAAATATATGGTTTTTCAGGTAAAGATTCATAGCAAGGGGCAAATTCACAATCTGTACATATCCATTCTTTCATGTTCTTCCTTTCAATATGCGTTTTTCACATAGGTTTCAAAAAGTATTTCATGTAAATAATCCCAGAATTTTTTTGTCATAAATAATCCAGTTACTCCCCCTTGAATATGTCCTTCTTTTTTTAACTGTTGAAGAATTTTGCTTTCACCATTACCAATTTTATTTAAATCAAGTTTCTGTTCATTCATCATCACATATTGAAGATATGGATATAATCTAAGTTCTTTTGTTGTAATCTCTCGACCAATATGCTTTTTAGCTATCTCATTTGCTTCTTTAGTTAATTCTCCTCTCATGTTTTCCCTCCCCTCTTTTCTTCGATTTCAACTTCAACTAATTTTTCTTTTTTACAATCCCATCTGAATATCTTTCTGCAATATTCACATTTGTATAATGGTGGAAAGATATACATCGTGTAATTACAAGATTGCATTTCTGCTTTGCTCAATAACTCTAAACTATGGTTGCAAGTCATCTTTTATCCCCCAATAATTTTTTATATTCTTCATTAAGAGAAATACTCCTCATTGTTTTTCCTTTATACACTATTGATTTAATAGTAATCAAATGTAAGTCATCCAATACTTCTATCATTTTCAAAACAGTACGAATATCTGAATTAATCATCTGTTTGATATAATTCGGAGATAATGGTTCTTGAATGAACAATAAATTGATGATTCTTGGTATTTTCTCAATAGCCATCTCACTCACTTCAATATTAAATTACGATACAATTTCCTATGAAATCCTGAAAAGAATAAATCCTCAATTTCATCTCTATCAAATTTTACTAAAATATCACGGTATTCTTTCTCAATAAAATATTGTTGATTTCCAAAATGGTCTTCCCGCATCGGGCAGAGATTCTTCACATGGTCCATCCTGCTCACACCGATTTTGTTAACAGGTTCATCTACAAGGAAATGAACGACCAACCCTTTTCTTTCCGCTAAATAATCAACAATCTCAGGTCTACCGATAACATAACAGAACTCTGACTTCAGAAATTTTTTCTTCGTTAATGATTGATTGATTTCAACACGCAAACGCTGCAGTTTCATCCCCATAAAATAAACACTTAAATCATAATTTAATTTCGCTTTCTTTTTATTACCTGTGAAAACCATATCAGGTGAAAAACCATAGTTTTCAACATAATTACATTCAGGAATTAGTTTTTTTAAAGCAAAAGCACATTGTTTAATCGTCGCTCTTCGTTTCTCCTTTGAAAAATCAAAAGGACGATTCGTATCATATTTGCATTTATCATTACTGCATTTATAATGAATACCTCTTTTCGTCATAACCTGTTTCGCAGGTGAACCGCAAATCGGGCATTTTAACTCATCAGGTAGTCTTTCCTCAATGTGCGAATTTTTTTGTTGTTGATTAATCATTATTATCCTAAAAAATCAAATAAATTTTTGTTTTTTGGTTTTGGTTTCGCAGGTGGCTTCAATTTACCATCAAGATATAAAAAAATATGATTCCTTGGAATCAATTTAATTAAGGATGAATATAATCCATTGGTTTTTTTAGATATTATCGTTGTTTTATACTTGGGGTTTCGATTGAATGTATTTATAAAATTTTCATCAATGAAAAATAATATTGGCTCTTTGCTCAATCCATCTTCGTTTTCATTGGAACAAGAATAACTTATATATCTCCCACGATGATACCCCCATCCTTCTGTTTGATATTTTGGATTGGACATAATTTCCAAAACAATGTTGGGGCTGTTAATATAACGAGGTTTATCCGTCTTCTCATCAACAGGCAAACGAGTGCCATTACTCAACTTAATTAAAGCATCTATTCCTGCATCCTGCTGCATTAAAAGTTCATCACTTCGTATTATCTCTACAACATCAGGAACTTTTGATTTATACATCTTAGATAAATATTTTTTCTTGAATGCTCTACTTTTGTAAAAATTATCATATGCTTTCAAAAAACACGGTTTGTTTGCCCATGCCACATCATCCTTAAAATTTACATTTGTCACTCTCATCACCAATGAGTTTTTTTTCTTTTCGTTCTTTTTTCCATGGTTTCCTTTTCTCAAGAGGGAGGTCTATCTCATCTCTCCATTCATCTGCAATATACAATTCACCATCTTCAGAATTTGCCTTTATTTCATATACTCTGAAATCTTTGTAAACATGAAGTGCTTTAATCGCAGTATACCCATGTGCTTTCATATCAATGTCAACAACAGTTCCTGCTCTTAATTTATTATAAATCTCTTTTTCACGTTCCCTTTTATCAAGTATTCTTTTGCAGTTCCAACAATAACCAGAAGATTTTTCAGCAGGAGATGCAGTTTCACAGATAATTATTTTTTTACATCGGCTGCACTTGAATGCTTTACCTTCACCGACCATCTTCTCTAATTTTACTTGTATGATTTCTTCTTTTTTCTGCTCTAATTTTTTGATTTCGTCATCTATTTCTTCAATTTCCATCCTTTATCCATCCATGTCTGTTCAAGGAATTCATCTACCATTCCCTTCTGAATGGCACGTTCCACTAATCTATCAAAAATAACGTTTTTTAGTTGTTTCCCCTCTAAATATGGATAAGAGTCAATCCTTGTTAAAGTGGCGATTTCTTTTGCAATTAAATATAACTCTTCAAATTTTTTCGGTATTTCATATACTTCCATAAAATCAATTTCTTCTTTTTCACTCATCTTTTACATCTCTTTCAAAGTTTTCTGCCATTTATCCAACTTCGGTGGATTTCCTTTTTCATCAAAATCGATTTCAATATCAAATTTTTTAAAATGATTCTTAATCCTTCTTTCCGTGTACCCTTCATTTTTCATATATTCTATCATTTCAAGGATATTGTTTTTAGTGACCTTCTTAGGTCTATCCATAAAACGTATCTGTTCTGTTGAATCTTTTTTAAATTCACGAATCAACGAATCTGCTGAATTCGATGAAGAGCGGACAGTGACCTCCATCCTACGTTTGAATAATTTATCTTTGATTATCAGGCGTGTTTTGCAACTGAACCTTTTTTCTTTTTGCACCGTTTTCCACCCGTAATATCTTCATTCTTTTTCCACAATCAGGGCATATTTCATCTGGCGTGGGACGTTTAACTTTTATGTTACAGTGTAAACATTCATATATCATTCAAATCAACTTAGAAATCAGATGATTATATTTCAATTCTTTGAATTCCCATGGTTTTTCATCAGTTGATACGACAATTCTGATGAACCTATTCCGGTAAATAGGTTTTAAATGAACGAATGCAGGGTATCTCTCCCATTCGGTTATTACACCCTCATCCGGCAGTAATTCCAATCCTTTGACATCAACAGTTATCATTGCACCTGCAATTTGAGTGTCATCAGTAACGAAATGCATCCAATCAAATGGCTTCAAGGAAAGATACACGCCACTCTTTGCATCTCTAATCTGATGGGGTTTATTCGGTCTTAATCCATGTTCAAGAATAGCAGGCAGATTCGTCCTCTTGGTACAATGATACATCTTCATCATTTTTTGCCATTCAACATGATTGCCATTTCAATATGAGGTCTATCTTCAGGAGTGCCAAATACCCTTGTGATAATTGCTTCAGTATCTGTTCCTTCATCCATAACTGGTGAAAGATGTTTTGCTGTTTCCTTATTGACATATCCTAAATGAAAATCATCGAACATGACTTTGATAGCGTTTTCATCATATTGGTTGTCTTTTTCTCGCTCTAACTTTAATTCTACGTCTTTTTCTAATTTAATCCATAATTCCATTGGTGGTTTTGTAAATTTCATACCACTTACTGTTGCTTCAATCATTTTTTTTCACTCCTTAACAAGTGTCATTGGTTTTCCTGTTTTGCTATGTAAACTATATGGAACTCTCCGTATCCTACGAATGTCATAAATACTGGTATCAATATTTGGTTTCGGTGTCTGTGGTGGTTCCTCATCAGGCCTCAGTTTCTTCCATCTTTTAGTTTTATAATCCGCAAGATATTTTGCTCCATCTATGATTTTAACAGGTGAACTCATTGGTATATTGTATTGCAAACAAAGTTCCATAACAAGTTCTTTCACAAAATCAGGACTGAATTTTCCTTTATCAACGATATGGAATCCTCTCCCAGTATCCCACAATTTCGTTTTTTTATAACCTGATTCTTGTAATCTTTTCTGTAATATTAATCCATATTCTTTTGCTTTTTTACGCTGCTGCATATCATCTATGTCAACATCAACAAAAATATCATATCCTGTTAACCATTTTTCAAAGTTATCGTTAAGTTTTTTCCTGACTTTCTTCAATTCGGTTAAATCCGGTGGAATGGGAAAAGGGATTTTAACAGATGCATTGGATATATAAATATCAAATGGTGTTTCCAATAATTTCAATCGTTCAATCCAAAAATGAAGATGAGATGGTTTGAATATTTTCAATGGCCGTAATGTTATCTTTCTTCCTTGGTCTTTACGAATAATGATTACTTCCCTATATTTGCAATTGCTTGCTATCAATCGGATGTTTCTGATATTTTTATAATATTCACTCCAACCATCTAACATTCTATTTCACCAAGTGAAAATTCCAATTCACAATGAGGACATAATAATGTAAGGTCAAGTTTTCTTGGCTCATATAATCCAAAAAAATGATACCAATCATCTTTGAAATTAGGGTGTTGTATCAAATCTATCTCTTCATGGCAGTATGGACACTCGACTAATAACTGAATGTTCCATCTTGCTGTTATTTTCTTTTTAGTTGGTTGTTGCAATAGATTTTACCTCCGGTTTTTCCTTTGACCATATGCTTTTATGTCCCTGTTTCATTGCTACTTGATTCAATTTCTTAATGGTTGACCAATCATATTTAATCTTTTTACCTTTTTTCCGTTGTTTTTTTATGTGTATCTGATTGCAATCTCTGCAATGATAATTGTTTATATCTTCTACGTCAGAGGGGCTTACTACAAATTCTCTTTCACAATATTTGCATTTGACTTTCATGGTTTATCTCTCCTCTTAATTTCCTCTGTCTTGTTCCCTCACCCTCATATTCAACATCAGTTATTTTGAATGTTAACCATAATCCAAACACTTTATCTGTTGAATAAAAACGTTTCATCAAACGATTAAAATCTTCTCTTCTCCAATCATGGAACGTATCGCCTCTTATCTCCCTCAAGGTTATTCTATATGACCATCGATATTCCTTTTTTAATAAAATCGCTTTCCCAATTACTTTGTCTTCCATGACCACATAGAATTCACGACCAATGTTCTTACTGTAAAAAACATCTTTCTTTGCTTCATATGCTCTAAATGTAGTAAAAATATTTCCTTTTTTGAATCGTTTCGGTTGCAACTTTTCTAATATTCTACCTTCATGTTTACTGAATTTTATTTTCATTGTTACTACCAAGATTTGAATTGGGAAAGGAAAAAATATAAATCATATCCTATTTCCAGCGAGGACACAATTTATATTCCCTCAAGGGATGTAATATGTTATTTGAAATATAACCTTTTTGCTTTATAGAAAATCTTCATCGTCACATTTGGAACTGTACTTCGGTGGAAGATTCAACAATCTTCTAAAAAAATTACCTTTGATTCTGAATTCAATCCCAGTCACAAAAAATATAAAACCAATAACAAAAAACAAGAGAAACAAATAAAATGAAAAACCTATTGCATCAAGATTAAATGGAATATATGCAAATAACTCATACTCATAAATCAATACCAACATTCTAATCGGAAAAAAGAAAGACAAAAACCAGAAAAAAGCCGCTAAAACTGCATTACCTGTCTTCAAGTATCTTCACCTCCTTTGCTTCATATTCCTCACATACTATTTTTTCCCAGCATCCAGGATTTTTAGTGTCCCTCATATCCAATGCCCGTATTCTTCTTTTTTTCTTCATGCACATCTGTCCATCTCTATATTTGCAATCTTTAAATTTAACTGTTTTTATCTTTGGTTTAGATTCTTCTCTCTGTTTCTTCTCCTTTTTCTTTTTTTCTTGAAACAAGGTTACTTGTCCCAAATACGTTTCCTCCAATGAATAATTCCATTCTTTATCTTATAAGTAAATAATATATCAGTGGGAACGCCTGGAGCATCACGAACCTTACTTCTCCTCAACCGTTCACTACAATCCCCATATTCCCGTCTAATCCTATAATCCTCACTCTTCGATATTGATTTATTGAATAATAATTCTAAATGAAAACCTCTATTAGTCTGCCATACGATAACTTGACATTTTTTCTCTTTGAGAATCTTTCTTTTTAAATTAAGTGCTTCTTTTTTATCAATGTTATCTTTATCTAAACCTACAACATTCATTTTTTCTTAAAACCTTCTCCTTTTTTCCCAGAAGATAATAAATCATCAAGATTCCTCTGCCGACTGGTAAGTTTTTTATATCTGCTTTTTCCCTTCGGCGTACTTGTTCTCCCTTTATATCCATGTGCAAAACCGACTTTATCTGAACCGGGACTTGGAAATGAAAACAACAATGCTGTTTCATCAGGGGGCAACTCATCCCAATATTTCGGTAATGAACCAGTGGCTCTCGCTCTTACATTAGCGACTGTTTTTGCATCATGGTCTACTAACTGTATCTCTGTTTTCGTTCTTGGTTTCCATGTAACAGGTTCCGGTGACATCCCTTCCACTAATTCAGGTGGTGCTGCCTGTGTTAAAAGACTTCTACTGAACAATGAATAATATTCTGAATCGTAATTCCGTAACCATTCCTGTATAACATCAAGAGATTTCTGCCCGATTTCCCTCATTTCCTCTTTAATCCTTCCCCCTGTTTCAAAAGGAAATTTCCAACCATGCAATTCTAAATCCCTTGTATTATTACCTGCGGCTGTTTCACCAAAGGAAATCATACTTTGAAATTGATAACCCCATAATCGTAATGAAGAAAAGAATTTTTCAGTTTTCGATTCAATCCGTATACGGACATCTGAATCAAGTCCTAAATTATATTTTTTAACTATTTCTCTTGGTATATTTGCCCTCCATCGTTCATTACTCCTTGGTTTTGTCAACCGTAATTTGGGTTGTTCCGATGGGGGAACCCTCACCCAGTTACCTTCTTTATCCTTGAATTTAATGAGATACATCTCTGTAGGATAAATATGTAATGAATCAGATTCTTTCACATGAATCCCTATTCGAGGATATTTAACATCACGTTTACCCCCATATAATATAGTTTCAAATGTTTCATATCTCGGATGAGCGGTTTTTTCTTCCTTTTTGATTTTAGTTGGAAAAAAACCACCATTCCTCTCCTCCAATTGACCTGTTTTCTGCATTGCAGATATCCATTCGTCAAAATCTTCCTCACGTTCTGAATAATGACTGAATAACTTTTGTAATTCCTTACGAGTGTATTTCTTTGGTCTAACAGTTATCCGTATCATTTCAATTTCGCCTCAAGGTAATCAGCCATACTCTTACCTTTCTTTTGTGCCTCCTTTCTTATTTTATCATATGTTTTCTGGTTGATTACAACGGCTTTTCTTTCATTCTTCTTGAATTCAAATGGAATCCCTGAATCTCTAAGTTTCTGAGAAACAGCACGTTTCAATGCAGTCGGCATCTCATGCGGTAATTGTTTTTCAATCCATTTTTGTAAATCCGATTGGTCAATAAAATACATTCGTTTATCGATATATCCTTTGAATATCTGTGCTGATTTTGTTCCTCCGCCAGATAAAACAATGTAATCTACTTTTCCTTTTATCAGCAGTTTTTTCAATCGTTTACGAATGGCATTTGTATGATAATCAAAATGTTCCTCTAAATCACTCACAGAACAAACAAGATTTTTCTTGATGAAATCTAATATTTCGTCATCTGTTGCTTTCTTCTTTGGTCTTTTATGCTTTGATTTAATATTTTCGTCATTACACCATTTAGCGACAGTAGATAATGGGATTTTATATTTTTGAGATGCTTTTCTCATAGACATCCCTTTTTCAACCTCATTAATGATGGTGTCTTTTATATTGCCATTTGTTTTTTGAACCATCCTATATCTTCTCTCATTTCTTCCCATGCGTTATCAAATTCTTCCTCAGTTTCAAAATAAAATATTTTTCTCCAAGGAAAAAGGGTAAAATCAGACCAATCTACGTCTCTGTGTACAAATACATACATTGGCTTAATCTTTTTACTGTTACTCTTTAATGTTGCTTGCTCATTACTCTCAGCAACAGCATTACAAATCTTCATGTATGTTTCTGATTTTGCTATTACTTTATCGGTTAACACAGCCAAAAAAAACGGTTTATCCTCAATCCTCTGTTCCATCACATTGAAATAAGTAATTTATTACTTAAAGTTTTGTTTTTCATCTCTTTTTCTTATCATATAAAAACTTTAGTAAAAAGGCGACGGTTATGAAGAAAAGTAACGCTGATAATATCAAAGCAAAACTGAACATTGTCGAATCAGCAGGTAATACTATTTTACCTTGTGGCGTAACATATCTCATTGCTTGTGCTGGACCAACTTTAGGAAAAATAACCTGCAAACAAAATACAATAAATGAAAGTGCAAAACCTGCAAATGAGAATGTTTGCTGTTTAACCTGTGCAGAAAAATTATCCCATCTTGCCCTTTCATCATATGCTTCAACTAATAAAATACCACTTATGATACCAAAAAATAATCCAATAATCTGTTCATAGAATAATCCACCTAATTTGTTATCTGCAAATAAAACAGATTCATCAATTAGAATAGTGGGGATAAGAAAACCAACTAACCCAACTACAGATACCACAATAAACGAATTAATAAGTTTCATCACTGTATAAATAACGCTAATTGATATAAATATTTTTACGATTTGGTATACATCATTCAGTCATCTCTTGAATTATCTGCGTGTTTTAATGTCTCTCTCAATAAGTGACATTCGTCACTAAAAATACTACCAGATTCCATACATCCAATTATCAACTCATCAACTTTGTATTCGTCTATTCTCATTTAATTCACCAACCGAATCATGTCAATCTGAATGTTGTTATTTGTTTCCCCATTCAATTTATTATACTCGGTTATATTTACCTCGAATTGCCCGAAACCATGCCATCTTGTTTTTTCTTCGGAATTTATTACAACTGCATTCATATTCACCCGCCCATGACCTAATTCCTTAAGTCCTTTGATAAATCTTGTTTGGTTCCCCACCTGTATTATATAGATAGTGTATTCATCTGTTATCTCTCCCTTCTGTTTCTCAATTACTTTCCATTTGCCATTCAATGTTTTTTCAGTAATGGGGTTTTCATCCAAACATCCAGAAAAAGGCAATAATAAGAGGAGAATAACGATAATCACGATATATTTCATATGAAAGACATCTTTTTTTTAATTTAAAAAACTTCTGATGTATACGTTATTGTAATAAAACTTATATGTTTTTGATTAAATACATTAACTATGCCTTTCAAGGATAAATTTGTAAATAAAATAACTGATTTTTATCTTGATATTAAAATACATGGTGTGAAAGATGAGGAAGAATTAGATGAAAAATTAAAAAAATTACGAGTAGATTTGAGAAAAACAATGTCATATTATATCAATCATAAATCCGACACTATACGAACATCACCCACAGATATGAAAGAAATAGTTAATGGGGTCATCCAAAATGTGAAAAAGGAGGGTGACGGCGTTCTTGAACGGAAATTAATCAGAATTATCAAAGAATCTTTAAATTTTGCATTAAAAACATATAAATTTTCGAAATGAGAAAAAAATTAGAGAAAAAAAACAATAAGCGAATGACGTTTATTGCTACTTTTGAACGATATGGGAAAAAAACTAATTTCAAAGGATATAAAGAAGAAACACTGCTTTTTTTAAATGTTTGTGACCTTGCAAAAAATAAGATGGCTGACCATATTTGGTTTACTATGAATAAACAATTCAGAAAAATTGGTGAATTAAAACAAGGGGATACTGTGCAATTTGATGCGCGTATCAAAGGATATTATAAAGGATATAATGGATATAAAGAAGATGTTTCATTTGAAAAACCTGTTGAATATGATTATAAACTAAGTCATCCTACAAAAATTAAAAAAATTGGTCAACAAACACTTCCATTATCTATTCTCTTTTTGCCATTCTGATTTATTAATTCGTTCAAGTTGTTTTTTCGCCCATTGTATGGTTGCATCAAATGAATCTGATTCGTTTCTTCTTTTTGATTCAAATGACATTGAATATAATGGTAATGGTTTTAAACAATCTGAAAATTTCTTCGCTGTTTCATATGATGCTGAGCATGATAAAATATGATTTGCATCGAGTTTCACTTCTTTTCCTTTTTTAATTCCTTCCATCCATAGACTTTCAGGATGAGCAGGATGCCATTTTTTACTTGCGTTTGACCATATTAAAAAAACAGGATTTTCACATTCAACTATCTCATTTCTTAATCCATAGGATTCTCTTTGTGTTATTTCTTCATTTAAATCAATGAATGCTTTTAATTCATGTTCGGAAGCATTATGAATAAGTTTTTCACAATCCATGAAATCATATCTCAATTATTTTATATACTGGTTTATCAAGATATGGGACTATTCCATCGAAACAATATAATTCATCATAGTCTCCATCTTTTACACTTACAAAACAACCATTGAAATCAAACCAATCTGGATTGCCAAGATGTGATTTTATTTCTTTTATCTCTTGGCTATCAGTGATAAGTTGCAAATCATTTCTTTTGTTTATTTTGCTTATATTGCCAACGTATTCAGCATCATACATAGTATCACTTTTTCCGTTTCATAGGGATAACACTGAATGCTTCCCATTCATCCTCTGTTGGTTTAATCCAAACGAAAACAAGCATAAGAATTACTAATCCAAAACCAATGAAAAAAATAATGTCATTGATTATTCCATTATCTTTTGCCAAATATAATAAAATAGTGGCTATGACAAATATTGCTGCACTGGCAATTGCTTTTGAAATCTTTGTCATTCTCATATATATTATCAATACTTTTTGATAGTTATATATCTTGTTACCAAACAGTATACATTTACCGTCTTCTACCCATAAAAATCGGGATGTTTCTTTTCTCTATTGATGAATCTATGAATTTTCTCAACATTGTTTCCTGTCTCCTTAATCGTTCAGGGTTAACACCGATTTCAGCAGGTGTTTTCTTTTTTAGTGAATAGAGAACGCAACCTGACCGCCTCCAAATATCATCACTTAGAAATACATCCTCTGTTTTTTTATTATATTTAGCCCAGTAGTTATCGCAATCGATACCCCATTTTGGACGTTTAATATGTTTTAATGTCAAATCAACTATTTCACTCTGGTCAACTAAATTCATAACAAAATGAAATTGGTCTTTTTTATTACCCACTCCCATACCAATACACACCGGGTCTTCTTTTGTTGTTAAATTACCTTTTTCTTTTTTTATTTCAGATAAGGTTGATATGAATTTACCAAAATTATTTTCTTTAAGACTGCTAATAAGTAATCTTTTTGATTTTTCATTTCCCAACTGTGACTCGACCAATTCTGGTTTACATCTGATTCCATAATCATTCAAAATATGGCAAAACGTACTACTCGTCGAAAAACAAACTCCACTGTCAACACCTGAGTTCTGTGTTTTTTTAAGGATAGAATCCCATTTATCCAATGCCTCATCCATGATGAATTTTTTAAATATTGGGTGGATTCTCTTCTTTCTCATCCCTATGCCTCTATAACAATATCTGATGTCCAGTGTCTTTGTCGTTGTCTGCTTGCAACATATACTTTTCCTGTTTCGAATTTAGCGGGAAGACCATGTTGTTCAAAATCATGCATGCCGATATATGATTCGAACATATCTTCAATATCTTCAAAAAACAGGTTTTGTTCTTCATTCATCCTTTCAAAAACCTGTTCATCTGTTATTTCTTTTTTTTCAATGAATCCTTCGTCCATTTCCTCTTTCAAATAATTTTTTGTGTCTTCAAAAAATTCATTACTATTCCAATATTTGAAGGTTTTTTCTAATGAATCTGCTTCTTTTTTATCCTTAAATAAAAAATAATAATCAGTTTTATATTCAGAATAATGAACGGGGTATCCTTTGAGGATATCTCCACCATTCTTATATCTTATATCTGCAATCTTACAGATATAATCCCAATTCAGATTCCAATAAGGGAATTCACCGTATCCACCCCAACCGATAACGCTATCTGTAACGATACGGAGGTTTTTTTCAGTTAATGGCATCGGTTCTTTTTTCACACAAGTAAGAGATGATTTAACATCTACTTTCATTGCTTCAGAACCACGAACTTCTTTAACGTCAATGCCAAAAAGTTCATTTGCTTTTTCTTCAATACCTGCTGATTTGATTTTGTGTCGTGGCCCAAGAATAGTTATTTTCTCTATTTTATCTCCGGGGACATATCCTTCGGGGCATTTTTTTGTTGGATGATTCCAAGTATTATCTTTTGAATCTATTTCTGCGGTTGGTTCAACGGTCTTTGCATCCTCAATGCATGCATCATCCACATGAATAGTCCCAACTGGACAAACATTCAATGGAGCGAATTCCTCATCATCAACATTTGCACCAACAACATCTATCTCCCCAATCCCTTTATCTGTACTGATTATTCTCTTACCTGTTGGCAATGTGCTATGTTTCAAATAATCTAATATGTCAGATTCACGGATTGTTGAATCTCCATAAATTTTTTTAGTCCAATATTTTATCTTCATTTTTCCACCTCCTTCGGATGAGATTCCCAAAAATTATGATTTCCAATACAATACATGTTATGTTTTCCTTTTCCAATATCTTTCACATGACAGAATGTCCCTTTCCATCTTTTCTTCTCAATTAATCGTCTCATATGTTCAATTGTTTCTAACTGCCATCCTTCAATGAATGCTCCAGAGCAAGCCTGTGCATCCATCATCCCATGTCCTTCCCAAGCATTGTATTCAAAGGGTATGCAAAAATCAGAGTCTATATCTCCATCCCGAACTATATCATATGGTATATCACCAGGGTTATCTGGAAAAAAACAAAGACCGATTTTTTCATCTTTATCCCCCCTTGCAGATATGCAGAATGCTTTACTTTTCTGTTTCTTTGCAACCTCCCAATCTGCTTTTGAGGGGTCTGGAGGATATGATGGATGTGTATGTATAGAACCGATGAATTCGGCATCTGGACAATGTTCCACGCCGTATGGCAGTTCACATTCACCTGGTCGTTCAAATTCATTTCCTTCGCAAAGAAATTCATCCTCGGTTTCTATCATTTCATACGGATTTGTTGTATTGATTTTTCCTTCTTTATTGCAGATTGCAACGATTCTTTCAACTAATGCAAATGGGTCATACTGGTCAGGATTTGGTAAATTGTCTTTTTCATTTCCTTTGTATGCTCTTGATGCGTCATCTTGTGCAATAGTATCATATACACTCAATGGTACTTCTTCTGCATGAGCATACGTTTCATCCATAATTTGAATGATTTGTTTTTTTGATAACATTTAAAATGATTCTAAAGAACGGGTTCTGTTTCGTATTTCTACATTATCAAAATATTTTTCCATCTCTGATTTAATGGATTCTCTTGTTGCATCTATTAAATCACCGTTCAACTTATTTGAAATGCCGATAGAAACCGCATTTTCGCATAATGAAGGATATTTGCTATTTTCACAGAATTCCTGATTGATGTTCTCATTTATCTCATTGGTTATATCCATTTCAAGGTCTTCAAGATTTTTTTCATCTATCTCAGCGATAAGTTTACAATCAGAGGTTATTATTCCTAAATCAGGATTGCAACTCAACCGTACCCAATAATCGCCAGAATAATCTCCTGTTTTCAAATCTTTAGCCAAGAATCCTTTATCTTTCATTATCTGATTGATAAACGTATCATTGAGAATATTGGAAAAATGATAATGCTCCCCGTCTTTTGTGACAGCTACGGCATTGTAAGGAATTGAAATCTTTCCTCTTCGTATTTCTCTTTGAAAATCTAATAGACGTTCAATTACTTTTTCTTTTTCCATACATTTAAAATAATATCTTAATGCGTTTTAAAAGTTGTTACCATTTCGTATACATTAGTATGGTATTACTGTGAATGTGATGGTGATGTTTTGATTCATTGCTGTTGAAGAACTCGTCGGCATAAATAACTGCAATCCAAAAGTTTCAAATTCGTCAACACCTAAATAATTCATCATTTTTCTTTGTTCCCAGGTTATTTCATTCCATGAGTTTAAAAAATAAGAAACATTGAATTGATTATGTGCATTTGATGTACTAGCAATCCAATCTGTTGAATTGGATACTTCTATTAAAACTTCAACATCTATGTTTCCATCATTTGTAATCATAGCCCAGTTATCTGATGTCTTCGAATGCTCGCCTATGTTGCATCCTGGATTCCATTCGGTCACATTTATATTTATATCCATAACTGCATCAACAGTAGTGAATGTGAATGTTTTATTTGTCCATTCTTCTGAATCAGTTGCATTGACATAAATAGTGTATGTAGTTGACCCTTTCAATCCTGAAAGTAAAAGTTTTTTGATTCCCCCTTCTTGATTTGTTGATGAGTTCTGTTGACCATTGGAACATTCTATTGTCCAGTTAATTAAATCATTATCAGGGTCTGTGATATTTACCATCCAATGTTGAACTGTGCAAATTATATCTTCTTCTCCATCGGCAGGGTTTTCATCGCTAATAACTGGTGCTTGGTTGGGTTTTTGCCATGCTCCTCTGTTTAGGCTATCACTTGCATTTTCCCAACATGAAGATGTGTCGGTAAATGAATAATAACTGTATTCATAATACTCTCCATCATAAAGAAAAGTTGGGTCTACTACATTGTTGTTTGAACCAGAGCCGCTCCATGAAGGAGTTGTGCAAGTATAATATACATTTAATGAACCATCAACATCCATTATGTTATTTGGACTGTTGTGATATATTATTGAATCGTATATCTCTGATGTTGTCCACCCTGAACCTTGTGATGCTGTACCTCCACCATAATATGTGCCAATATATCCATGTGCTGTGTTGTTTGCGATTGTGCAATGAATGATTTGATTTTGATTAGGTGGATTTGCACCCATTTTAATAAGTATTCCACCACCAACTGGTGCTGTATTATTTGTAATGAAACAGTTTTCTACTATGTTTCCACCATATCTCATCGATACCCCTCCGCCGCCATTCATTCCTGAATTGAGTGCATCACAATCATATATTGTTGAGTTCTTTAGTTGACCTCCGGATTCAAGTTGAACACCGCCACCATATTGTTCTGCGAAACCATCTTTTATTATGCTATTGTTGATAGTTGCATTTAAACTGTTAATTACAAGGATGTTTCCACCGATACCATTCCTGTTGGTCATATTTGCATAACCACCTTGGAAAGTGAAATTATCTATTGTAACATAATTTTTCTTGATGTCTTCTATTGTTAGTAGTCTGTGTTCATTTCCACCAGTTCTTTGGATTATTGCCTGTTCTCTACTTTCACCTAATATATTCATTGGTCTATCAATGTAAAGTTCATCAGTTAATGTGTATGTTCCATTGTAAACAGTTATTGTGCCGTTGTTTACTATGGTATCAATCGCATCTGGAAGGTTATCAAGATGAGTTGCATCATACCAACCAGGTAATGCATTATCATCTACCCAAATCTCAGATGCACCAGTTTTGAATGTAAATATCTCTGTTACTACAGGATTCACTCCATCCGTGACATTAACATAAACAGTATATCTTGTCGAATTCTCTAATGTTGTTAACGAAATTTTTTTTGTTCCATTTCCTTCATTATTTCCATTATTGCTACCAACATCAGGTTTTGTTTCAATTGTCCAATTCATCATATCGCTATCGTTATCTTTGATTTCAATGCTCCATGATGAAAGATTGAGGGGTATATTCTCTGATTGATTTGCAGGTGATGGATTTGATAAAAAAGGCGTTTCATTAACTTTGAATCTTTCACTTATTTGTAAAAAATTAGGATTATTGATTGAATTGAATGTGGCATTAATCCAATGAAGAGAGCGTTTTATCTTACTCACCCTGACTTCATCGATATATCCATTCCATGTGTTATCTCCACCGCCATCATTTCCAATTGCTAGTTCCGTGTATGAATCTCCTATAGATGACCCATATGCATATGATAATTCTTCATTTAAATCTGCATGAACATCAAGGTCGTTATCTGAATCTGAAAAACGCAAGGCTGTAAACCACCAAGCATCATCTGAAGGCATATTTCCTTCTGTTTCTACTGTTGAACCATCAATAGTAACACGAAATTCATTATTGCTGTTCCCTGGTCTTAAATAATAACACCAATCAGATACAGAATATCCTGGGCCTTCTGTAAAAATTCGTGGATATGATTCAGTTGTTGAACTATCGATATATAACCACATTTCAGCAGTAAATTCATCGGTAAATTTATTCGGGTCTCCCCAATCAAATATCTTTATCGTTGTATCTGTGGATTCACTTACACCTACGCAATCAGATACTTTTCCTGTTTGTTGCTTTGATGCAGTTCCTTCAGTATCATTACCAATATGCCCATATTTTGATGAATCATGCAGAATCGTGTCTTCATAATGATGGACAAGTACATAATCATCATCCCATACACCTGTCACATTATCTTGAAATCCACATTGCTCATTCCCATAATACATATAAAATTCTGTATCGGAAGATGAATTAATAAACGGTATATTCACATATGCTATTATGTTGCCAGTGGAATTATTGTATTCAATTAATTCGTGATTTAATCTATCGCCAACGGCATTGAAAAAAACAAAATCGCTTCCATCTTCTTGAACTTTATTTGTTAAATCACTATCAGTATGATTTATTAAAACTGGGAAATAATTCAAATCAGAATCTATATTAGAAGCAGAGATTGTTATTTTTTTATACCAATCGAAATCAGAATGATTAGTTAATAATGTTGACCACGTTCTATTATGTTCATAATTCCAAAGCATCTGATTTGTCATATCACCATAACTATCGAGTTTTCTTTTTATTTCAGTTTCATTACCTATCAAATCTAACTCATCGAATGCTTGAAATGAAGCGTTTTCATTACTATTTGCATAGGAAAGAACTTCTCTAACTCTATCACAATAAAATTGATTAGAACCTGCATCACAATAATCTTTTTTGAAATTAACGAATTTCTCAAAACCATCTGCCGTCCATAGTTTATATGGAATGTCATCTTGTGATTCCAATGTTGAAACAGCTAATGGGAAAAAAACATTGATGATTGGTTGTCTTCCAAGTGAAAGCCAACTCATATGACTTGAATTTCCCGAACTGTTTTTACCTGAAATAGTAACAAGTGCTGAAACAGCATCTCCCTTAGATATTTCATCAACAAGACTGAAAGTCCCCGTTCCTTCTTCTTTGTCGCTTACATCCTTTGCACATCGTTGGATAACATCTTTCCAATTGATGAGATTATCATTATCGCTACTTGTTCCATTATTTCGTATATCATTTATTATTTCTTCCACACGGTCTCGGTTCTCATCAGGGTCATTGTCATCATCACAATAAAAACCATTATCTAATGCTGCCCAACTGTTATTTATCCATGTTATATTATATTGTTTTGTTGTCTGAGGGTCCATCGCCACTATTGCACTTACATTTGGTTCAGAACTTGTTATGATAAATTGTGTTCCTTCAGTGTCACCTGTTGCATAATGTATCAAATAATCAACAGTATCTGAAACAGTATTATATGTTCCAAGCACATAAGACATGGCATCACTTGAATTAACGTTATTTGGTCCAGGTGCATCCTGTCCATTATCTAAATCACCTTCATCATTGTCAATTCGGAAATTACCTATCGATAATCCATCTTCATTTGTTCCCATCCAACACCCTATCTTATCAGTGATTCGGATATAGTCATAATTTGTTCCTTCTTCAAACCAAACCTTATTCTCAATTGATGACGTACTATGGCGATTTTTCCAAAAAATGCTTCTCCCATCTTTCACAACAGAACCTGTTGCAATAAGACCCGCACAACTCTCATCAATCTCCTCATTTTCTTCATTTTTTTCTTCATTAATCAGAATAGGATTAGAAAGGAGTAATGCCATTAATATTATTGTAATCGTTTTTTTCATTTTTTTCTCCATTATTTGAAATCAGAAAAATATTTATTAATTCTGTATCTTATCTTTCTTTTCTCCTTTTCATCCAAATCATAATATCCTTTATTATATATATTAAAAGAAAGTCTATCTTTTACATCACTCTCGATAAAATAATTATTCATTAATTGGGAGATTAATCTCGCTTTTTTTTCATTGAGATGAATATCTTTTATTTTTTTAGTTTCAATCTTATCTTTTTTCTTATCTGTTACTACATGTATCGAACCTATTGGAATGTCCTTTATTTTATCAATGAATCTCTTTTCAGCATCTTCACTTTTTCTTAACTCATGTTCTTGTGCTGTTTCAATTAAAATCTCATAGGTCAACTGGTCAATTTCTTTATCATGATATTTTGGATGTTCTCTCTTCCTTAACTTTTTCGTATTTTTAAGGGGGAAACGACATATCTTTCTCTTTTTCCCAATGTATTCTCCACCTAATTCATCGCAGGTATTTCCATCTGTATTCGCTAAAAATTGTTCTTTCGATAAATAACAATTTTTCCCACGACCTTCAGAAGATACTCCATCTGTACTGAACCAAAGAGAACCACCGAATTGACAGCATAATACTTCGTTTTTATTCATCTCTATATTAAATTAGCGTTATTTATTTAATGTTTTTTGCGTTATGGTATACAATGGGTTTGCTAAATGGGTATACAATCGGATTTGTTGACAACCTCCATGAGAAAGTAGAAATCGATTTTCTCAATCCTAAACCAAGTAAATATGAATTATCCGAATTCTCACGTTTCTTCAGGAAAAAAGAAAGGAAAAAAGAAACATATGTGAATTTTGTTGATGGGGGAATAAGATTTATTATTACTCATTATAAATTCTGGGCACAATTCTTAGTTAAATTAGGATTCAGAGGACATGCCATTGCTGTTCTGGAGATACTTGAAGAACTTCATAATATGGATTCTGTTGATATTACTCCTGAAGAATGGTTTAAAATGCATACGAAAGCAAGAATCGTTCGACCTGAAGATAAAAAGAGTGTTATTAAAGATAGACCAAGCAAAAAAAGATATGAGGAATTAAAAAGTAAAGAAGTGGAAATATTAAAAAAAATGAAGCGTGATAGAATGCCTGTGAAAAAAAGATATTTTGGTCAATGTGACCGTCTAAGAGAAACAGATGAGGGAGAAGAAAACTGGCGTAACATGATGAAAAATAAAAAAAGGATTAGCCAAGGTGAATTCGAACGGAATGTTAATTGGCATAGTTTTACTGTTGAAGAATCAATTGATGATTTTATTGCTGATGACCCTGGAAGTAGTTTTTATGTTAGTGTATGGGGTGAAAAACTTTGTTATTTTGTGAGAACCTGTGGTTTTGAATTTATATTCATCTAATTCAATTTTTCGATTCTATATGTGTCATCACCATATGTTATCGTTATGCTTTCTCCATCTATTTTGTATGATATGGTGTAACTCCCGATTAAAGAATTGCTTACTCTGACTGTATCATTTGATAACCGTTCAATGATGAAATCGATTTTCTTTTCGTCTCCATCTTCATCGGTGAATGACACATATCCTTTTCCATTCTCAAAAACATGTAGTTCAGCACCATCTAATTCCCATGAACCTACTAATGGGTCTCCTTGAAGTTCTTTTTCTGAAATACATCCAGAAAAGAACAATGAAAACACAAGTAGTGTACTTAAAATAATTATTTTTCCTTTCATACAATAAGTAATGAAAAAAGATGTTATAAAATTTATGTAAAGAAATTATATAGGGGTGATTTTTTACCCTTAATCTGCTTTTTTTTCTTGCACATTAAAATTCTGGTAATTGCCGCTTCTTTTAGAATATAATTTTTCAGCACTATCTTCCATCAATATAAAAGAAATTTGAACAATTGTACTTCCAACCTGAAATTGTTGATGTTTCTCAGTTCCATTAAATAAGGTTAATGAAAGTTTTCCCTTGTATCCTGCATCGACTTTTCCAAATGCGGGGATGATTCCGGCTCTTGCATATTTTGTTTTTAATTCAAGCATACCAACGAGATTAGCGGGGAGTTCAAGCCATTCTTTTGATTGGACTCTAAATGCAGTTAATGGAGCAACAGTGAATCTTTTATCGACATTACCCGTCCATAATAATTCCTCTCCATTATTTATCCCTCTTCGTATTTCCCCCTCTATTGAAAGGTCAATTCCATTAGGTGTAAGATTTTTTCCATCGAATGGTTCAACAACAAGTTGACCTTTCTCAATCGCTTTTTTAATGCTTTTATCCGGTAATATCATTGTTATTTCCTCTCAAATTTTATCCAAATATCTACTTTTAAAAGTGTGTGATGGAGGGGGAATAATCCCCCTCAGATACCAAACATGTGTTGGTATGGAAACAATTAAGATAACATCACCCTAATATTTTAATTTTTTTGTTTCTCCTTTAATGAATCGCCTGCATGTTTCAATTGTTCTTTCATCCTGAAATATGTTGCTCTGCTACGGCCTGTTCTGTTTTCAAATTCAGCGACACGTTCTCCTTCAGTACCAAATTTTGGATTGCTAATTAATTCTTCAACCGTGACCAATATCGGATTTTTATTGATAATGTTAAGCATAGCCAATCGTTTCCATAAATCAGGATTGTTTATCCGTTTTGAATATCGTTTATGCTGGAAACATTTGATAAGGCTACGGATATTCAAATCATTATTTGCATTTGATGTGTTCTTGTTAATAAATTCATATACTTCCATCCGGTCTTCATATGATAAATCAGGAAAATCTTTCTTTGCTACTTGCTTTAAAATATTCATCAATTCAGCATGGTCAATTTCAACTTTACAATAATTAACTCTTGTGACTACAGCATTCAGATGAGGGTTTTTCTTATTGAGTTTATTAGTGATAATTATCATCCTTGCACTTAATCTGAATGCGTTTGGAACAAAATTACCATATTCATCCTGCATGGGTTTAGTGGTCATATAATGAAGGATTCGTTCTCCATTAACTTCCCATAATGCTCCTTTCAGAAATGCAAGGACTTTATTATTGTTCATAAATCCTGCAACATCATCAACGACCAATACTTCTTTATCTCTGTTCCTGTAAAGCCAGATGTAAAATGCTTGCGGTGTAGTAAAACTATCGGTATACGCATATTCAACATCATGTAAACGGTTGATTACCCTCCAAGTCTTACCAGTTCCCCCTCTTCCTTCGATGATAGTTCCATAAGAGATGCCTTCTGCGACCATATCAACAAAAGCATCCATTTCAATATATACATCAGAGTTTAAATCTTTATGTTTCCGATGCATCCATTCCTTTTCTATCTTTTTTTCTTTTTCACGGACTTTTTTAATTCTTTCTATTTTTTCTTCTTCTTTTGTTTTTTTCTTTTCTTTCTTATTTTTCTCTCCCTCTTTTATAATTTCAACTTTTTCAAATTTTTTAGATTTTTTATTGCATCCTCCTTGTTCCGGATAACATCGTTCAGGATACTCTCCCTTCGCTACTTTGATTATTGTTCCACAATGAGGGCATTTATATTTATCAGTCTCTAATTCTTTTTTTTTATTTAAAAAATCATCCATTTCTTGTTCTACTTCTGGCATCAAATATGAAATAAAAAAACAATATAAAAGGTTTAGTATTTGAGATTGATGAGATTTTGATACTATGGTGAAGGGTATTTATTTTTTAATTCCTTGTAATATTCATTCCATGGTCTTCTTGCATATGTGAATGCTTCACGTAATATTATATCTTTGAAATGAGCGCAACCCAATAATGTCATTTGATACTCTCCAATTCATCATCAGTTAATGGTCTTTCTTTAATCATGTAATACCTCCTGACATGTCTTGTATTCTTCTTTAACTTTTAAATCATCCGACCAATCGAATTCACGAAGGAAAACACGTTTGATGGCATCTGGAGGAATATCATCAAGATATTTTACTTCTGCCCATTCCTTACCAAACATTTTCCTGAAATACATCTTATTTTTGTCTAATTTAGATGCGTCAACTTCAAATATTGCTTGCCCTCTTTCATTTTTTGGTTTTCTCCTCCAAGCACAAGCAAAGAAAATAGCATCTTTCTGATTTTTACTCATACTGACCATGTTCAAACAATCAGCAACACGTCCATCAGGGTCTAATGGGTCATTCCAGGAAATGTCACCAACTCTATCAATGGAACCTTTTTTAATTCCTTCTTTACATATCTTTGCAGCATTTTCAATAATCGTTCCATGATATAATGTATCAAATTTTTTGGCATGAGACGGTATATCTCTGAATTTTTTCGCCATTAATGATATAAATCTTTTTTATCTATTTAATATTGTTTACGCTTCCGTATACCAAAATAACATAGGTTTTTTATATCAAAAAAACCTACTAAACTGTATGATTACAATAAAAATGAAAAAATTAGGTGCTCTTCTCTCTTTTGGTCTATTATTGTCCTTGTTTGTTTTTTCAATTCAGAATCTCATGGTTAATTTAGGTTTGTCTCTTCTTACTTTTGGTGTTATTGCCGTAATTGTTTTTTTCGGTGTCGCCTCAAACTTATTAAATCTAATAGATGAATTCGCTGAAGAATTAGTTTATGCAGGAGTCGTTGCACTTGTGATTTCATTATTCTCATTTGTAGGGATTTTGTATGGGGAATTATTTCAATTAATAGCGAATTCTATTGCTTTTCTTTTAGTGTTTATCGTAATCAAAAAGAAATATGGGAAGAAACAAAAAATTTTTTAATTTGTTTTTATTTAAGCATGATGATACTATGCCAGATAAAGATGGAAAAGGGCCAAGAAAAAGAAGTCCCCGTCCAAGTAAACCAAAAGGTGGAAGGAAAAAAGGGAATTGTTAATCATAACAGGTTGAGGTTTTTTTTATAAAATCTCTTATTTCTTTTTTTACTTTTATTCCACATTCTTCATTAAAGAAAACAGCATCTTCTGTTTCCACTTGACATTTTTGAATGTTGTCTATAATGTTCGAAGGGATAGTTAAATCACAAGTCTTTTTTATTTCAACAGGTTTCCGGTATCTTACTTCTTCAATAACTCCAAAATCCTGAATTGTCTCATCAGTCAAATCAATATCAGGTTTTTCCTTTGTTTCATAAACATTATATTTTCCGGGTTTTCCATCATTGGAGAATAATCCGAATAACGCTCCTTCTATTGTTGTTGAAAAACAAGATTCTTTCACCTCAGAAATCTTGAATATTGGTGGACTGTTTACCAATGGGCACCAATAATCTAATCCAAATTCATCTGCACGTTCAAAAAAACCTGAAGGATGTAATGGGGATTTTAATGGATTTTTGCTTATTCTATAATATTTTGTCATTCACAATAATCCTTTTTCTTTTAAACACTGTTCAAAATCTGTTTCTTTTTTACAAGCAGATACAATATGTTTAGCAAACTGAAATCCATATTGAAGTGCTTGATTCAATTGACCTTCTACTTCATTTGCCATTAAATTCGCATGAATATTATTGAATAAAATAGCAGTTCTAATCTTATGTTTTCCCTCATAATAATCAACTGAATAATGTCCATCATGTGGGTTTGATTCGTAATGTGGTGTTCCTTTTATGTTTCGTAGCATCGATTTTCCAATATTGAGATTTTTAATTGCATTCTTAGCGTCTAATCGAATACCTGGATTTTTATCAGAATCGAATAAATCATGTGTGTTTATCTTATATGCTTCTCCCATAATGTTCTCATCGTTTTTTATGTATATAAACACTTTGACAAAAAAGTATACAATAGATTTTTCAAAAAAGAAAGAATACAAAAAAAATATGTCTCTTAAAACTATTGGATTTAAATTTTCAATGATTGAACATATATGGGAAAAATACACTAACATTATGATTCTGCTCGGTATTTGTATCTCTCTCACATTTTATTATTATAACCTTTCACTTACAACATACGATGTAAACATAAATACTGAAGTTGTTGCTATCTTTTTTTATTTTTAATTGGGTTTTGTCACTTAATTGCAAGAGTAGCACATATAGGTGAACAACATTTCCTTAAAAAATATCGGAAATGGAAGTTATAAATCGATTTTTTTATCTGAAAAATCACAAATCTTACGGTATCGTTCGGGGGTTCCTTTTTTTGTTTTTCTCAATATAGGCCGTATTTTACAGGTAATCGAAAATCTATCAACTGTAATCTTCCCTTTTTTCTTTAGATTATGCTCAATTGATGCCGCATCGGCTTTCCTCCAAAAAATCATTTTTTGCTCAAGCATCATTTTTTCTTCTGCTGATTTATCTTGCAACTCTTTACTTTTATCAAGCCACATGTCAATGTCATCTGTTTGTTGCATATCAGGTAATGGATAAATGATTCCTGATAAATCAAATGGGGTTTTGCTTTTTTCCAAAAATTCTTCAAACTTTTCTTTTTTTAATCCAGATATTACTCCTATAGGTAATTTTTCTCCAAAAGGATAGTCGTATAAAGCCTGTGCTACTAATTTTATAAATTCTTTTTTCATAAAATCCGGTGCTTTTGATGTTAGGACACGGTTAGGGTCTGGTTTTCTGTTCCGTTCTACTTCTTTTAAATCTTCTTCATCTACATTTTTCAAACGCTTGCATTCTATCGTATATTCTTCATTTCTTTCATTTCCTGTTGGTTCCATTGCACAGTGTATGCTATCGCTCATATCTTTATTTATATGAACAGCCAAAGAACCAAATAAATCACTCTGGGAAAAAAGTTCTGTTTCAGGGAATAAATCAATATCATCAGCTAATGGGTTAATTGGATGGGTGTGTATGCTGCCTATTCTTTTTCCTTCAGGACAACAATCAACATCATATGGTATATCGGAGGTTGCATCCATCTTACCTTCTGAAATTTTGTTGCCAAGGTTGACTTCATTTGCTTCATTCAAACAAAGAGGGAACAATACTTCCTTTGAATTTTTACCTTTTGAATATCTATTGTATGCATTGTAAAGTTTTTTATTGGTGTCTTTATTAAATGTTATTTCCATTTTATCTTATTTGATTATCATTGTGTTTTAATTTAATAGTTTCTACAAAAACGTATACATCGAAATGTATTTATATGGAATTTTTGCTTTAGGGTATGGGAGTAGTTAGTTGGATGGAATGAATGAATCCTCACTCATAATTCTTTTATTTCCATCACACTCTGTCAAAAATTTTTTTTTGCTGCTCCCATCCCTCCCTCATATCTTATTTATATATCGATTTTCTTAAGTCTTTTAATTGTTTTCTTATTTCTTCTTTGCTCTTCGGGTCATTTCTTTCAAGAGCGTACCATAATTTAGTTTTTTCACGTCTCGTCAAATCATCTCTTGCAAATTGTGGGTTCTTCTGGTAAAGAACATCCATAAATGCACGGTTAGGTGCTTTTTTCCCTCTTTTATTCTGTGGTGGGAGATTCAAACGAATCATGTTCTCTGCAGTTATTTCTCTCATCTTCGGTGTTTCCACATCTTTACCTAATGATTCAAATTGAATTTCTTGTAATAAATCTAAATATTTTACTAAATTCATTTCTTTATGATTTAATCGAATGGCGTTATTCCTTAATTGGTCGTGAATGGCTAATAATGTTCGATTCTTTTTTCTACAAGGGTCATATTCTGAATGCCAGTAATCAACTTCTTCATCAAGCATTTTTTTTATTTTTTCCAATTGTTCTCTTGCATTCTCATATTTTTGTTTTTTTGTATGTTCTTTCATGTCTTTAATTGATTGTTGAAGTTCATCTTCGCAATGAATTATTGATGGTAAATCATGTAATGATTGCTCCCATTCAGTTGTTTTAAATTCCATTTTTTTTTCACCAGATATTCAAAGATTTTGCAATCAGAAATGGAAAGGTTTTTCTGTTTTGACCTTTGATTTATTGCAGTTAACAAAGATTTTTGATATTTGGGGATATTGCTTTTCAGTAATACATTCATCTGTTCCTTTCCATTTTTAGTTAATTTTATAGAAGGTATTTTTCTTTTCATTATTTTTTAATGAATGCTTTTTTATTTAAATTATTTTTCATTAATATGATTCGAGGTAATTCCCTACGACACTGCTTAAATCAAGGTAATTATCTAATCCATCATTGTTTATATCCCATGATTCGCTTCCGGGAGTGCAAGTATCTAAATAATGGGATACGACTATGGATATATCTAAATAATTTATTATTTTGTCTACATTCAAATCCCATGCTTTGCAGGTTTTGAACCACCATGTTGGACTTGTAGCTGTTTCTTCTTCTGCATCTGATACAATGACATACCAAGTGTGATTAGTATCATGTGAAATCCAATCTGGTTCTATGTAATTTGCAATCGGAAATGTTACTCTGCTGTTGTTTGGTCGTTCATATAATGTACCGATTAAAGTATCATCTCCCCAATAGAATGATACATTGAGATTTTCACCATCTGGGTCTGATACATTACATTCCAGTACAATGTCGTATACATCCATGTAGGGTTCTTCATGTGGATACGGGTCAAAAGGAGTGTGTGGTGCATCATTCGGGCTTATCTGTGTTGTATTTAATGTTAATAACGAATTGTTACTGTATTTATTATCTGTCTGGTTATATCCCCATGCACGGTAAAAATATGTAGTATTATCACTAAGGAATGTATCATTATATGTTGTTTTATTCGTTGTTAAAATAAGATATGTCCCGTTTCCTCTCGTCCAATTTTCCATTAAATTACGTTCAATATATATGCCATCAGAATTATATGAATATGTTAGATTGATGGTTCGGTAATCATATGTTGATGCGGAAAGAGATGTGGGTGTTTCAGGATAATATGCATTTCTTGTTGTGAAATTCAATACCTCTGATGTATTTGTGTTTGTTTGTATAGCAGAATCTTCCAATTCTGCATCATCAGTTACAACAACTCTCCAGAGAAATGATTTGTTGTATTCAAAAGGAGTTGATGGTTTGGCATAATACGTTCCATTTCCCACTAAAGAAGTATGATTGAATTGTATCCAATCAGCATCATTATAATACTGCCAACTGATGCTCATTGAATCTCCCTCTCGTTCAATTAAATCAACACTGAACTCTGGAATTTTATCTATATCGTCTGAATTGTTAACTGGAGTCATATTTGAAATTTCAGGTAATAAATTAACTGGAGTGTCATTTGTTAGATTATTTGCTGTATCATATCCTTCACTATACTGGGTTATTCCACCTTTTGTAATAGAACTCCATGCTGAAAAACAATGTTTATATCCTAATTTACTAATTTTTACTTCATATAGATTTGGAGTTATCCATTCGGTCCATGCACTTACTCTTATTTTTGTTGCATTTGCATAAAAATCTGGTGTTTCATGGTAATACCATTGTGGTTCTGTTCCATCGTTCGTTATTTTTCCTTCCCATGCAGTATTCCATGTTCCATTAAATATTTCTACTTTTGTTATCGCTGCTTCCCAATCTGTTCCAGGTTCATCATAGAAATCTTGGTAGTTGAAAGCGAATCCTTTTATTCTTTGAGGTAATAATCCAGTCTCATATGTGAAATTCCCTGTTGTTGATTCGTTCAAATCCCATTTCGTTAGTAAATCATCATCACATGAATTATTGAATGGGTCTCCTCCACCTAAATAAACACCAAAATTATCTTCACCTGGGACAGGAGTGAAGTAATTATTGTAATCATTTGGTTTTAAATCAGTCACGGTGACTTGAGTGTTATTTCCCTCATATTTTATCGTGCCATCTGAAAGGTTAACTGGATAATTATCTGGTTTATATATGATTACTGTTCCATCTGCTTTGTATCCTTTATCCCACGTTAAATTAATGGATTTATGGTTTATCTTCTCTGCAGTAAAATTCGTAGGTGCTTCTGGTTTCGTTACATTTTGCGTGTATGTGCTGTCGATACTGTATACATCAAGTGTTTCATTATATCCCCATATAGCATATCGGTAAAGTTCCCCTGTTTCAAGATTTGTGTCATTTACTTGTGTACCATTACCAAAATAAATAGTTGTTCCATCCGTCCTACTTGATGGGTAATCATCTTTTTTCCTCTGAATCCAGGTGTCTGTCGTCCACCTTGATTTATTCCATGATAATTTTATTTCTGTTGTATTAATCGTTTCAGCGTGAACATCTGATGTGTTTATACTCCCTGTTGTGAATGAATTCGTATTATTTTTCCAAAATTCCCCATCTGTTGTAATTACTCTCCAATAATATGTTGCACCCTGTATATCAAACTCGGTGCTGTTGTATTGGTGTTTTCCATCTGGTCCAGTCTTGCTATAAATCGTTGTCCACCCTCCAGATTCATTAGTTTGAATGGTTACACTTACTTGGTCATTATTATAATCGTTTACATATGCTATCAATGGAGGGTTTATTCCTTGGACATGTTCTCCATCATATGGGTCTAAATTAAGTGTTATTCCACCATTTGTTTGTTGACTCGCCGAATATGATTCGCTCCAAGTTCCAGTTTCGTTATCGTAAGCCCATGCTTTATAATAATACTGAGTGGCTGAGGATAATCCTTCGTGTTCATAATATAATTGGGATGAATTCGTTAAAAACAATCCATCTGTTCTATTTTCAGGATAACTATTTAGTTTATAACGTATCATAACAGTGTCACTATATTCATCATTGATGGAGATGGCAGTTATATTGATGAATGATTTATTTACTCTTACAGGGATGAATGTAGGAATGTCTACATTGTCTGTTGTTGCATATCTTTGTCTTGGATTCCCCCAAACATCATCAGTTTCATTATATCCCCATAATGAATAATAGTATGTTGTATCTGGAGTGAGTCCTTGATGGAGATAAGATGATTGTGTTCCAGTGAAAAGATGATATCCATCTGTTCTTGAAGAAGGATACTCATTGTAATCCCATCTGAGCATGACATAATCACCACTTGACCCTCCAGTGATGCTTGTTATATTTATTTGAGTTGTATTATATCCGTTCAATGAAAAATCAGATATAGGATAATCAGGGTTCCGGATTCTAAAATCATATGTTTCATTCAACCAATCATATGAATCCTGAACGCATACTTTCCATGTGTATGTTTTTGATAATTCTCCACCATCTGGATATGTCCAATTATATGTTCCATTACCTGTATTATTATAACTTCCACCATAAGAAAAATTATATAACGAGTAATTATAATAATAAAAAGAAATATTCATTGTTTCCCCGCCAGAATGGTTGACTTGAACGGAACAGTCATAATCTGGAATATCTGGAAGATTAGTTGTTCCATCAGAGGGTGTTTCATTTGATAAAGTCATTCCTTCTGTTTTAAAATAAAAATTTTCGAATATTTCATCAATCCCATTTTCAACAAGTAAAGACCATGAATATTCCTTATTTTGTTTTGTTGCATTATTCCACAATACATCTTTTACTGTACCGCTATTAACATTCTCATACTTAACTAATTCAGTTGGAGGGACGGTGAATGTTACAGAATATATATCTGTTTCCATGCGTGACTTAAATGGGGAGCCGGGTTGCCCCTCCCAATGGGCACCATAATATATTTCTATCTGGTCTACTACTGTGGGTTCTATCTCATAATTATATAGGTCTTCATTAAGTTCATATCCCATATGTGATTCCCATTCATCCTCACGGTAAGAAGGTACTATCTCGTGTCTTATACTTGTCCATTCGTCAGTATAATAATCATGATATTTGAGAATAGTATACATATAACATTCACTGCTCTTTTTTATCAGTGTATTGTTGATGTGAACGCTAGTAATCTTTTTGCCTACTGTTTCTTCTTTATCACCAAATCCTATTTTTAATGGTCCCCATGTTGAACATTGCCAAGAACTCCAAGAAGGAGAAGTCCCGTAGGGTTGGTGCTCACCGTAAAAATTTGTTTTATTTTCATCAGTTTCAAGTAAATTATAAATATCTACTGTCCGGTCTTTACCATACAATGACTCGAGAGTACCTAAGTCCCAGAAATAAACATCATGACTAGTACTCGGATTGGTATATTGTCTTCCTGTTGCCCAATCCCCGGTTATCTTGGGGGCTTCATCTCCATATCCGTAAAATGTATAATCTAATTTTCTTCCTTGGTCATCGGTCGCTGTGGCTTCCAATGATAATTTTCTATCAAGATTACTAACATTATTTGGATATGCATATGTGATTTTGGGGAGATGTTCTGTCGTTGACCTTGTTTCGAGATGAACAACTGAATATTGCCCATTTTCCGAATCGTAAGACCAAATACTGTAATACCATGTTGAATTCTCATTTAATGGAAAATCTCTGCAATTGTTTTCTTCTCCAAAGTAAATCTGTGTTCCTTCTGATGTTGTCTGTGGATTTATGCTATCGCTTTTTCTTATCATCACGGTTCCATTATAACTCCATGAAAGATTGATTTGTCTTGCACCATATGACGAGGAATGAAATGAGTTAGGTTCTGATGGATTAGTGTTAAAATTTTCTTCACCATCTGCATAAAAGCCGCCGCTATTCTTAATCCATGATTGATAATAATATTTAGTTTCAATCTGCAATGAATCAATCATTTGGGATAATGTATCAGTAGCAGAATAATTAGTTCCCACCGTAATATTTTGTGTATAACTCCCAGAAGAGGTTCCATATCTGAATCCTGCAGTACAATTCTCACCTCCATCATATATCACAGTTGCATGTAATGTAACAGATGTGTTCTGAATATTTGTCACAGCATTACTGTTTATGCTTGGTGGAGCAATTGCTGTTGTAAATTGTATTTCATCATAATCTGTTGAATATAATTCTTCACTTTCATTATATCCCCATATTCTCACATAATACGTTTGATTTTCTATTAAATCAGTGAATTGCGTTTGATTTAAACCTATAAGAAAATCTTTTTCTATTGGATATGTTGAATTATTTATAGAAACTGCTGTTGAATCCATTCCTTGTGATTTATTCCACATTATCTCTGCAGATGTCGGTGTTATATTGAATGTGGTTAAATTCATCGGCGAATATGGTTTAGTGTTAAATTTTTTTGTACTGCTTTGTATGTATCCAAATTTATTGGATGCCCACGCAGTATAATTATATGTTTCTCCTTTGTTCAATCCAGTTATGAATAAATCAAAATTTCCATTTGAAAGAATGCCTACGGTTGTGTTCTGTGTTCCGGTTTCATTTTCCCATAAGAAACCAACTGTTGTTGCCTCTCCTCCATTGGCATTTAACCTCCCGTAAATCGATGCGTTGTTATTTGTTACACTCTCTGCATCTAATGTTGAAACAGATGGAGGACCGACATCAGTTGTGTTCTGCGTAGTTGAAAACGTGCAACTCTTATATCCATAAGTTCCATATAACCGGTAGAATTTTCCATCATCATTTGTAATCCATAATAGTTTTGGACTATAACATACACGATGGCTGACCCATGCTTGTATGTCAATAGTGTATGTTCCTTCAGTTAAATACACATCTGCATCGATTGAATCCCAGCCCCATAATGTAAGGTCGTAAGGATAAAAATCAGGTGGATTTTGTGACCCTAAGTTTTCATCTAATCCATTCCCTGTAATCGCTATTACATATCGGATATCCCAAGTATGTCCTCCTCCTCTATATGGCCGTAATCCTAATTCTATTTCTTCAAGATTATAATACTCTCCTTCTTCAATTGTAAACGATTGAGATATGGGGTTATAGTAAGGGTCAAACATAAACTCATCTGAGGGGGGATGTGTAACACAATCACTATATGGGAAATTATAATCAGAATCTGTATATATCGTGTCATGTGATTGATTTCCTTCGTTTTTATATTTAGGGTCATATAATCCTAAACTATTCGATGACCATGCACTGTAATAATATGTTGTATTACCACCTAAATTTGTATCAGTATATGATGTTAAATTACCATAATATACTGCCTCTCCGTCATTAGGGGATTGAGGGAAATCTGATGTGCTCTTCCTAATTTCAACATATTCTCCTTCACCAAGACTCCACGATAACTCCATCTTGTCATGCCCTGTTGATTCAGCAATAAAAGTAGAAGGAGGCAACGGAGCAGTGACCTCTGAAACAGTATCATTTTCACTGCTCCATGCATCATCTGTATCATTATGACTCCATATTGCATAATAATAAGTTGTTGCAGGGTTAACAGAATAATCAATGAATGAGGTTGAACTTCCTTGATAAATAGTAATCCCATCAGATGGGGATTGCGGATAAGTATCTATTCTTCTTTTAATGATGATGTTATCTGCGTTTTCAGGTATCGTCCAAGAAAGATTTATTTGCCCGTCACAATATGCTTGAGCCGTGATTGATGAGGAATCTGGAGTATATTCATCTCTTATTCTGAATCTATATGTCTTTTCAATATGATTTATGCCATCTGAAACATTGATTTTCCAATAACAAGTTTCGCTAAAATCATCAAACAGTATATTTTGAGTGTATGTTCCATTATGTCCTGTTTGTGTTGACCCAATTTGTTCCCAATCCCCGGATTTATCTGACCAAAAGGAAACATCCATTTCATCACCATTAGGGTCTACGACATCAACTGATAATGTTGGATTGAACGTATCTAATACTTCAGCATCATAAGGTTGTTCATTTGAAACTTTAGGTGTAACCAACTCTGTTTTATACCAATAGGATTCGTTTTTCCATGTGTAAGTATCTGTAACATTAACTGACCAGTCAACTTTTATCCCTTCACCAAATCCTAAATCATAAACTACTCCTATTTCAAAATCATCTGAGGAAACTCCGTTTAAATTACTAATTTTTAAATCAAGATTTTTAATGTCATCCCAATCCCATTCAGTTGGAGCATATGGTGCATCGGTTATTTCTATTGTATTCATAATTGAATATGTGTTCCCTGGGATGTATCCTTCAAAATATGGTTGAATTGTTGCTGAACCAGATTGTGATAAACCTAAATAGACTTTATTAATCGTTCCTATGTCTTTTGCTAAACCATTTCCGTTAATAAGAACAGTATTGTTCAACAAATAAGGGGTTGAATAATCACTAAAATCGAAAACTACTGTTTGGTTATATGGAGAATCTATAACACCATAACAACTCATATTGTATCTTCCACTACCATTCTGATTTTCAATTCCAAGTAGTTCTTCTTCTCCAGTTACATTTGATTTCCAATACATTGTTATTGGGTCTTCATTTGTGTGGGTTACATTGATTTTTAATTGTAAATTTTCATCATGTCCTGCGCTCTGATGTGGAGGATATTCATCAAATAATAAAATACTTCCTGTGCTTATATCAAACTCATTTTGAATGATGAATGAAACGTCTTCCATTGCATATGCCATCCCTGCCTCTGTTTCATCAATTGTAACATGACCTGACCCTTCGTTTAATAATCTAAAAGTTAAATTGATGAAATATCCTTCAGTTGTCGTAGAAACAGATGACCCCCAAGTAGTTCCTGTAATTGTTCCATTCTCATTATCAATTGTTCCCATATATCTAAAAATGGAACTGCTGAATAGATTTCCCCAAGTGATATCTGTGCATTCCATTACCTCTTCAGGGAAGGTTATCAATTCGGTTGATACAGTGTCTATAGTTGTCCCATTTGGGTCTACTTTAATACTGATGTTTATTGTTTTATTTTGGATGAATTCACCAATATATGATTCTGGTTCCATGCTGAAGAACGCAGGTTCATCTTGTGGTTGATATTCTGAATTAATCATCGGAAATGAAGAAAAAAGAAGTATTGTTATAATAAAAACACTAATCAACTTATTCATGTTGATATTAATACCTTATATCTATTTAAACAATATTGACATATTGTATACATTATTCCCATTTGACAAAAGCAAAGCCATCTATGTTCTCTTTCGTTGCTTTTTCTTTACATCCAACTAAAAAGAGTCTGAGTTCATTGATTTCTTTTAGTTCTTTATCTGATTTGACTTTTAGAAAAGCGACTTTATCTGATGTGTGTTCTGCAAATGGTATTTTGCATTTTCCATTTCTGTCTTTATATGCACATGCAGAACCATGTTTTTCTTCGTAATCTTCTATTGCTGCTTTTCCAAGCATTCCACCAAAATTATCAGATGCATGAGCGACTAATCTTACTCCAACTGTAAATGGATGCGGTTTAAAATTTACATTAGTAACTGATTCAAATTTGTAATCTCCTTCTTTTCCATGACAGTAGTCTTCATTCACCACTTCACCAGATATTGATTTGCATCCCATGATGGTTAATTTTTTTGCTAATTGGTCTTCATCCATGAGATTATTTAATTGATTGTTGGTATATATGGTTTTTTACATTATTGAATACAAAAACCCTGTTACGAAATCGCATAGCCATTATGTAATCGTAAGACTTATTAACAAATCAAACATTTATAGTTTCTCTAATCTTGGATGGTAGGATTGATAGAGTGGATGATGATGGACCAGAACCAATAGAAGATTTCGATGCTATGCAATTTTTTGATGCGGACGACCCTGTTTTCAAAGATGCATCTGTATTTGAAAAAAATTTTATTCCGCCACGATTTAAATATCGTGAAGAAGAATATAAGAACATAGGATATCATTTAAAATATCTTTTTGATGGTTCACCAGACAATATCTTTTTACATGGCCCTCCAGGAACAGGAAAAACACATATCGTTACTAAACTAAGTAAAGGCTTCAATCAATTTGCATATGAAAATGATAAAGACGTCAAATATGTATTGGTAAATTGCCGGAATAAAACCTATCCTACAGTAATACATCATCTATGTGAACAGTTAAATCGTTCTTTTCCGCCGAGAGGTATCGGAGTTGACCAGATGGTGGGAGAAATTGCCAATGTTTTGAAAAAATATTCAGTTAGTTTCATCTTCGATGAAATAGACCGGATGATAGTTACTTCTGGTCATTGGAAACCATTGGAAGAACTTGTAGGAACCTTCAGCAGATTATATGAAACATATGCTCAAGTCGAAAAAAACTATTCAATCACTTTAATCGCAAATAATTCAACGATTATAGAAGATTTAGATGATTCAACAATGTCAACCTATTGCCCTGCAAACATCTTTTTGAATCAATATACTGGAAAGCAAATAGCAGATATTTTAAAGGAACGCTGTGAAATCGGATTTAGAGAAGGAGTTATCAAAGAAGGATTAATCGAATGGTTCGCAAGAATGCTTGTGAAACACGACCATGATTTAAGATATGCGTTACGCTGTCTGAATTTCGCAGGAAAAAATGTTAAAGGAGACAAACGAAGAGAAATAATTAATGACGACTTGCAAATTGCAATGAAAGAAGTTGAACGTGCAGATATTAGTACCGTAATCGGAAGATTGAATGATATACAAATTGGTCTGTTATATTCCATTGCTAAACTTCAGGTTAAAAATGAACGTGATTACTGTGCAGTTACTTCTGATAAAATATGGGATGAATTTCTAAAAGTATCTCAACTTTGTGACATAGAAGAAAAAGCACAACGACATATTTTTGATTATGTACTACCAAAAATGGAGAGTATGGGCTTATTTACTTCTGGATTGCGTGGGATGGGGCGTGCAAAAGGAAGGTATAAATTTTTTAGAATACAAAAATCATATTTACCAAAATTCATAGAAGTATTAAAGGAAACAATGAGAGAACGGTATGATGCTGTTTTCGCAGAAAATGGGAAAAAGATGGACCAACGAAAGTTAATGTGAATGTGTACTATTTCGTCAATTAATTTAAGTACATCACTTTCTTTTTATTATTTAATGACTGATGTTGGAAAACTACGTGCCTGTGAAGTTGTTGGTGTCAAACTTGGTAGAGAGAAAAAATTGAACAGGATAACTATTGAATGTGCTAATTCTGAAGAATCCTCTCAGTTAGTTAATGAATTAAAAGATAAGTATGAACTTCATTGGGATTTTATTCAAAATGATAATATGATTAATGCTTTTCCTTCCGAACCAGAAGAAATGGAATCAGTTTTAAAAGCGATTAATAAAAATATTATCCCAGATATTTCACAAAACATTATTGAATATGTTTCGAATGCAAAGTTTATTTCCTCTGGTTCTTTTGAAAAAAGGAAGGAATTTGTTTCCAGTGAATGGGAAGGGATGATTACAAATATATCAGATAGAATCGTAAAAGAATTTGAAAAGAAAGGGAAGTCTTTATCTCCAAATGATGTTTCACAGATTAAATTACGTTTACTTCAAAATGGAAGGAATAACGCAATTAGAAAGATTGGGCGGGAATTTAAAGATATTGAAAAAGAAAAAATAATGAATATTTATGATGAAGAAAAAGAAAAATATCACCGGAAAGTGCAACAAAAAATGTTCAATAAAAAAAGTCTTTATTCAAATGTTGATAATGAACCATATAAAAGGAAAGTAAACGGGATAGATACTGAAAAAATATTGAGTTATGGGGATTTAAAATATGAAGACCGAGGTAAAGAAGAGCGAAAACGAAGAATTGAAAGATTACGAAAAGAAATGAACAAATAATTATTCATAGGTATCGAAATGGTAATTTGTCTTTTTTTACATCACCACATATAATCAAATCATTATCTGGGTTTACTACACAAGTGAACGCTTCTTCAGTTTCAATCATGGATGATGAAGGTGAAAAATTTAAAGAAATTGCTTTTTTATGACCTGGAGATATATCAACGGAAAACGTAGAATTTTCATATCGTTTTGAACCCTCTTTTGTAATAATACGGAATCCTCTTCCGTTTTTAAGATATTCTATTCCAGTTACATCATCTATTCTTGTCATTATCTGATTAAATGCATCCCCAATGTAATAAATATTTCTACGATTTTGAATACATTACACATATGCAATATTGCTTTCTTCTTCAATTTTTTCTGATTTTTTATATATGTTTTCTAAATTAACAATATTGAATTCAGGTTCAGGAAAAATAGTTTGTATTTTTTTAATTATCTTATGTTCTTTTTCTTCATCATGTATCCCTTCAAGATAAAAAATATAATGCCATAGTTCATGGTCTATTGTTCTTACTACTGATTTTACAAAATTATCAAAAGATTGACCGAAAGAATCATGCATGACATTTGGATAAATATGAATGTAATGTATGCCATCTTCCCATATTTCAAAAACACCTGATGTGAAAAAAACATATTTATGTAAAATAAGTTGTATGTTTAATTCATCATTTGTTTTAATTCTCATTTTTTCATACTCAGGTGGTTGGTTGAGGGATGTCAATGAAATCGGGTTCGCTGAGGAGACATCCCTCGAAAGTGATGTTGAAATAGTTATGGATTTATTCCTTATATTATTTTTTATTTTTACTATGTAGGGAAGAATCGAAATACCAAGGGGTTCTAATCCCTTTTTCTCTCATCTCTATGATTTTATCGATAAAATCCTGTCTGAATGCTTGTCCAACTCCGGGTCCTGAAAATGTGTATCTTCTTTCAGTTACGACAAAATTTCTTTTTTCTGCAACTTCTGAAAATGCTTTTAATCCTCTATCTGTGAATCCATCTGTTGTAATATGTACCAATTCAGGTTTTGAATCAAAGATACATGAAAGAAGTTTTTTTCCGTATCCTTTTCCTTTTTCATGTGCCTTGAACTTTCTCATAAACAAGGAGGTTTTATGGTCATTCAGTTCTAATGAAGAAAGTTTTTTTCCATTTTCACATAATGCAACTTCTTTCAGGTCTCCTTTCAAGGATTCAAATATTTTTTTTCCTTTGCAATCCATCAGTTTTATTCCAGTTACACAAGTATTCATTTTCATCTCTCTTTTAATCAGGGGTGAGGGTAATCCAGTAATAAATATCCTCATCAGTAGTATGCAACGTTTCAGCGACACCACCCATATCAAGAATCTCTAATTTCCAATAAGTGAATTCACCCGGTTGCCATTCATCACCTGTAAGACCACTAATATCAATCGTAGACGTATTCTGGTCGCTACCAATACTATAACTTGTCCAAGAACCACTCATGTTCGTCCAAACACGAGCGTTATTCGCAGTTTCAACATCACCAATATCAGCGACATGCCACGTAATCGTCTCCACATCACGCCTGCCATCATTCTTCAACGTAAAAGGCGTACTTTCAACATTCGTAGCAGTAGGAGTAGTATCAGGGAACATAATACGATTAAAATCATCATCCAACCCATAAACCGTTTTCGTATAATCAGGAGCAGAAACACTATAAAGATTATAGTTACCACGAAGATTATAACCAAACGTGACCACTAACCGCTTATCAACATAAGAACAACTCGGAGTTGTCACACTCGTACCCGGTTTCGGAGTGAAAACAACCTGTGGTTCAGACCACCCAGAACCATTATAGATACGATAATAAATCGGACCATCATCGTACACAATAACTAATTGGTCATTGATATAATCCTTTACAATAGTTCCCATTGATTCAATATTTGCTTGGATGTCTCCATGGCTTGTCCAATCAGAACCATCAAAAGTCCAATAAGCAAGGTCATTGCCCGTATCTTTACAAACCATGTGTAATAAGGAATCATGGACTTCTAACGAAGGGCGGAAATGTATTGGTGAAGAATCTGTATTATAGAATTGTTTTATACTTGTTCCAGCAGATGTAGGAGTCTGAGAGGCATAATCGTATAATCTGGAATATGTTCTTGTTGAAGATGAATATGAACAAGTTTTTTGTGCTGCTACAATATGCCATTCACCATCAAAATATTTTACTGCAGCACCATACTCCTCTCCGTAAAAATACCAATCCCCCCATTGGCTGTAAACCTTATATTTATCTCTCTGTCTTATGCCTGTAGATACTATATTAAAATCTGAACCGTTATAATATGAAGCGTGGAGATGTCCGTCATATCCTGTTTCTGTAAAATATACGTGTGGCATGTTGTCATAAATGAAACTGTCATATGGGCCTTGTGAGTAATCATCTGTTATATCAATTGATGATTGTAAAATGAAATCTGTGCCAAGAGAAGATTTTAATACATCAAATCCGGTGTAATCCGTCCAAAGATAATAATCACCATCATCAAATTTAAAGAATTCTCCTTGAGTGATGCCTTGATAATCATCTAACACTGTTAACTGTGCATCACCCCAAATGTATCCAGTTTGAAATGAATACCCAAACGTATGGTCACTACCATCATTTGCAACAA
>CAZYLG010000005.1:0-51806 GCA_964648565.1 uncultured Thermoplasmatales archaeon | reverse complement strand
ATGACTCACAAACAGAAGTGTTCTCTTTTACTGTCCGAAGTGAATATGACCCAACGCCTCCATTGGATTTCACTGCAACTACTGCAAGTAGAACAAGCATTGACCTCACATGGAGTAAGGTAACACACGGAGAATATGTCATTATCGAACGAAGTACGGATTCAACGCCTTGGGCAAGAGGAGCCGGAGATGAAATCTATAACAATACTGGAACATCATTTACAGATGATTCATTAGAAGATGACACAACATATTATTATCAAGCATGGTCGTATAATGTAACTGATGTGGTATATAGTGATACAAATTCATCAGATAATGCACATACTACAGATAATGTAAATCCAACTACTCCAACGGCACAAGACCCTGATGCGATAACTGACCCGAATGATGAGTATCATACGGTGTATAACGTGCATCTGAGTGTTGATGTTGAGGATAGTGATGGTGATGCTATGGATGTTTCGTTCTACTGGGGTAATCATTCATTGATTACGACAGAAACAAGTGTGACTAATGGAACCTGCGACATTAATCTAACAGATTATGTTGACCCTGATTGGTTAACGCATGATACCAATTATACTTGGTATGTTGTTGTCGATGATGGTTTCGACACGGTGAATTCATCTATACAAGAAGGCAGAGTCTTCTGGTTCATCACTTCAAAAGCCTGGGATATGAATGAAGATGGAAATATCACATACTTCGATGCATCATATTTCGTTGCTAGGTATGGAAATCCAGTAACGGCAGGTTCATTACCTGAAGATGTAAACAACAATGGAAAAGCAGATTACACAGATGCATCCAGTATTGTGAGCCACTATAATGAAGAGTACTAACTAACCCCCCTCTTTTTTTTCTTTTTTTTATTTTAATAATAATCATTAAAAGTATACGATATTGTCAATTAATTTATTAACCTAAAAATCTTATATTCTTTTAACGAGGTTAAAATATGAAAAAAATGAAAGCAACTTCAATTGTTATGATGCTGATTTTGGCAACTCTATTAACATTCAGTTTTAATGTTTCAGCAGCAGGACCGAATTATATGGGATGGGAGAACGACGAGATGGATGTGACCATTGGTGAAACATTTCAGAATCCTGTATGGTTTGATGTCAGTCGAGAAGTCGATACAATATCAATAGAGAAAAACTTCACACAAAATAAATCCATTACTTTTTTGCCTACAGGAATTGTTAATTATTCATCAGATAATACAAAAGACAACTTGAGGGGGGATTTTTTTGATTACGAATCATATGAACTTATGTTTATCACTCCAGTAAATAACGTATCTAATAATGATATAAATAATGATGAAGGATGGGTGAAAGATTTTGTTTGGGCTGTCGATGCACCAGCCGGAGGAGCAGTAAACAACTCGAATGATACTGGTTTCAATATTTCATGGGATGCAGTAGGTTGCGGTGTCGTCACATTAACTATGGTTGGTGATGGTGGAACTGCAAGAGATGGAAATTCGATTGAAACCACGATGTATACCACAGCATCAATCAATGTTCATCCGCAAGACCCTGATTCTTTTAGTATTGATGCTGAGGGTGCTGATTGGGTGAATATGTCTTGGGCTTCTGCTGATGGTATTGATAATTATGTTCTTTTTAGAGATAAATCAGGTTTTCCTTCTGATACGACAGGTACTCCATTGTATAATGGAACAGCGTTGTATTATAATGACACTGGTTTAGATATTGAAGATGAGTATTATTATTCTCTTTGGGGTTGGAATGAAACCGCAGGATTTTTTTCACTTACCTATCAGACAGTGTTGAGAGAGTCGGAGAATTCTCTTCCAACACCGTTCACGGCTGATACTGCAGATAAAACAACGATTGATTTAAGTTGGGAAGTGGGCGACCCAACCGACCAAATAACGTTGCGACCAAATGCAGATGGCACAACGAACGACTGGACGGCAAGTGCGGGTTCCAACTACGAATGTGTAGATGAAGAAACTGCAAACGATGATACGGATTATATCTATTCATCAACTACAGGCGATGTAAGTTACTTTGCATTACCTGATGTTACACAATCAGGGATAATTGAAGATGTAACCATTCATATCCGTGCAAGGAAAGAAACCGATTCAGGAGGTAGCGCAACTATCAGAACTGTAACAAACGTATCTGTAGATGATGAGCAAAGCAGCAATATTGCATTAACTGATACATGGGATGACTATTCTTCAACGTATACAACTGCACCAGATGGAGGAGCATGGACTTTTAGTGACATCGATGATTTAGAAATTGGTGTGTATGCGGCAAATATATTTGACGCTAATGCAAACGTCACTCAAATATATGCAACCATAGATTACAGCGATGCCACCTATGTCATTGAACGAAGTGAATCACCCGGACCATGGGCACAAGGAGATGGAACTGGAACCGAAATATACAATGGCACTGGCGTATCATTTTCAGATACTGGATTAACGCCAGACACTGATTACTACTATCAACTTTGGACGTATGATGGTGGATATAGTGCTGATTATCTTTCTGCTGATAATCATACGACTGATAACAATAATGTGACTATCACCAATCCTATCCCTGCTGATAGTGCCACTGATGTTGATAAGATGTATTCTCAGGTAAGCATTGACCTTGCTGATGCTGATGGCGATTTGATTGATTACACTATTGAAGGTGAATATCTTACTAATGTTGATGTTTCCGGTGTTTCTGATGATACATATACTGCTGATTTGATTACGCCATTGCCTTATGATGAGACGATTACTTGGTATGTGAATGCAACTGATGGATATGACTCACAAACAGAAGTGTTCTCTTTTACTGTCCGAAGTGAATATGACCCAACACCTCCATCGGATTTCACTGCAACAGCCGATGGAAGAAATGATATTGATTTATCTTGGACTTCACAAGATGATTACACATATGTTGAATGGAGTAATTCACCGGGACCATGGAGTATAGGAGATGAACCGGAACTATTCGATGGAACTGGCACATCAACCACACATTCAGGATTAGATGATGATACCACATATTATTATCAAGCCTGGTCATATAACACTACAGATAATGTGTATAGTCTAACATATAGTTCAGCAAATGATACAACTGTAGACAACAACATTCCAACTACTCCAACGGCACAAGACCCTGATGCGATAACTGACCCGAATGATGAGTATCATACGGTGTATAACGTGCATCTGAGTGTTGATGTTGAGGATAGTGATGGTGATGCTATGGATGTTTCGTTCTACTGGGGTAATCATTCATTGATTACGACAGAAACAAGTGTGACTAATGGAACCTGCGACATTAATCTAACAGATTATGTTGACCCTGATTGGTTAACGCATGATACCAATTATACTTGGTATGTTGTTGTCGATGATGGTTTCGACACGGTGAATTCATCTATACAAGAAAACAGAGTCTTCTGGTTCATCACTTCAAAAGCCTGGGATATGAATGAAGATAAAAAAATAGATTCAATTGATATTTCTGATTTTGTTGGAAACTACAATGATGTATGCACACCAGGTTCAATTCCAGAAGATGTGAATAATGATGGTCAAGTGGAAACGTTAGATGTATCAAGTTTCGTAAGCCATTTTGGAGAGACATATTAATTTCTCTCCTCCTTTATTTAGGAGATTAATATGAAAAAGATAGCAGTTTTGATACTTGCGTGCATAAGTATACTATTAGCAACTGCTATGGCAGATGATTTCTTACCAATGTCACCGAATTATGTTGGTTTCACAGAAACTGAACAACATATAACAATTGGAGATGTGATTTATACTGAGATATATGGAGATATCAATTCAATTGTTGATACGGTTTCATTGCCGAATAATCACAGTCGGGAGGGTAAAGCAGTAACCTTTCTGCCAAGTGGCATTATAAATTATTCTAATGTTATAAAAGGAGATTTATTTAATGATGCATACACTATTTTTTTCATCAATCCTGTAAATAATGCAACTAATAATGATATTGATAATACTGAAGGATGGGTGAAAGATTTTTGCTGGGCTGTTGATGCACCAGGTGGCGGAGCAGTGAATAACACAAATGCAACGATGTTCAATATATCGTGGACTTCAGTTAGTTGTGGTACAGTCACAATAGAAATTGAAAAAAATGAAGGTGCAACAGTATATGATGGTGAAGACCCAGGTACAACAATACAGAATTCTGCAACTGTGCATGTGCATCCGATGAAACCAACAGGATTAAATGCAACAGCGACAAGTCCAACAACAATTGCGTTGGATTGGACTAAACAAACAGGAGCAGATACAACATTGATTAGAGGAAGTGAAACTGCATATCCAACAAGTCCAGATGGACCATATGTATACAACGGAACTGGGACATATACAGAATTATCTGCAAGTGCTGGAAGCACATATTATTATTCAGCATGGGGATGGAATGAAACTGCAGGATTCTACTCATTAGAATATGATAGTGCTACAAATACAACGCCATCAGGAAATGCACCACCAGATGAACCAACATTGATTTATCCAGTTAATAATTCAGATTATTTTGATGTTTATGATATTAATTTCACTGCACATGTAACAGATATAGATGGGGGCTCTCTTGATGTTTCATTTCACTGGGGAAACCATACTGTATTTAATTCTACCACTGTATCAGATGATTCAGATGCAGTAGCATTAGTTGAAGAATTCCAATTACCTTCATGGAATGATTGGTTAGAACACGATACTACTTACACATGGTATGTTAATGTTACAGATGGAGAATACACGGAAACAAGTGAAAAATGGACATTTACAACATGTAAAGCATGGGATTTAAACGTAGATAAAACCGTTAATTACCTTGATATTTCTATTTTAGTATCTCATTATCTTGAAACAATGCCCTATCCTGGAATGTATCCATGGGATATCAACAATGATGCTGATACAAATTATCTTGATGTATCTGGATTAGTATCTCATTATCTTGAAAATTATTAAGATTTTACCGAATGAATTAATCAACCTTATATAGTTGAAAATATATTTCAACTCTATGAAAAGAATATTTCCTATCATCTTATTTTTAATGTTTTTAGTTGCTATACCCTTTGTGTCTGCTGAAACAGTGATAGAATTAGACCCATCAACTGAAAATGTGAATGCAGGTGATTCTTTTGATGTTGAGATACTTGTCACTCCGGATTCGATTATTGATACAGTTGCAACTGATTTGATTACATGGAATCCAGAGAACATTCATTGTAAAGGAATCTCTGTTGGCAATCTTTTCGATAATCAAACCATTTGGATAAAAGGAACTATTGATAATGAAAATGGGCAAATACGAAATATGATATGGGGTTCGAATGAACCAACAGATGATAAAGGAATATTTTGCACTATGTCATTCCTTGCTTTGAAAGGAGATACAACTATTGAGATTAGTGAAGATGAAAGTGGAGTGGCAAGAAAAGGAACTGAAAAAGAAAAAACAATCAGTAATGAGTGCACAGTAGCAGTATCTGGAGAGCATATCCCAATTAAACCAACTGCTTCATTCATTTCAAACATTAATCGCTTATCCGTAGAAGTAAATGCGGGGACAAGTGAGGATGATGGAAATATCCAGAATTATTCATGGGATTGGGAGAATGATGGTGTTTTTGATGCATATGGGAAGGAACAAAATCATACATATGAAGAAAATGGGACATATGAAATTACATTAAAAGTTACTGATGATGAAGGTTTCACCACTACGAAAACATCAGCAGTGACCGTTAATACTGAAATAGTTAATCCCGCAGGCAATAATGAAGATGATGGATTTCTTACAATAGCAGGGATATTAATTATTATTGCTGTTGTTGTATTTTTTGCCATCATTCTTTTTGTAAGAAATAGGAACAATGTAAAAACAGAAGATGATGATTTCAATCGATTATAAATAACCTATTTTTCCCTTTCTTTTTTGTTGAATGTATACGAAGTTGTCATAATTGTTTTATACCTTCTAAGTAATTCTATTATAATAGATTTAAAAAATGAGAGGTCATATCAAATGAAAAAATTAGTGATTATAGGGATGTTATTTATGATGATAGCATCCTCGATTCCTGTATCAATGGCAGATGATGATTATGAACCACAGAGCCCTAATTTCATGGGTATTGAAAATGCAGTTTTTGATTTTGGGGATACAATAGAAGTTGATGTTTGGGCTGATATTCACTCCCCGGTAGATACTGCAGGCATTGAAAATCTAACATTTTCACCAACAGGCATTGTTAATTATTCATCTACAGCACAAGGAGATTTATTTCCAAGTCAGTTAGTTTGGATGGTTCCAGAAGGTGGAGGAGTGATAGATAATGATGTTGGTTATGCATATCCTATAACATGGGGTTCGTCATCGGTTAATGATACGAATGCAACGCTTGCAACAATCACATGGGATGCCATTTCCTGTGGTGTAGTTACGGTTTCTATCACACTTGGGGGAACCTCCCTTGGAGGGAGTGACCCTGGAACTACATTCGTTGATGGGACGATTACTGTCCGACCTGCAAGTGTCACTGGATTTACTGCATCTCAAAATGGACAAGATATTGATTTATCATGGACAAAAGCAACAGGTGCAGATACAACAGTGATACGATACCGGACTGATACATACCCAACCTCTCCGCAAGATGGTACAGAAGTATACAATGGAACTGGAACATCAACAACACATACTGGTTTAACTCAAGGAGATACATATTATTATGCTGCTTGGGGATATGAATCAGGTGCTTTTTCGAATAATTCTGCAACTGCAAACGAGACCGCAAATGCACAACCTTCACTTGGAACTCCGAATCCATCTAATGGAACAACGGATTTATCAACCTCTTTTATCTGGGAGATTCCAATCAGTGATAATGATGGAGATATGGTAGATTACAGTATTGAATGTTCAAATGGCGATAGTGTATCAGGTTCAACAATTCCTGGAACAAAACAACTTACAATTTCAGGTTTAAGTTTACTAACCTCCTATACCGTTTGGGTGAATGCAACTGATTCAGGCGGTACAGGATTAACCACCAGTGCATGGTATACATTTACCACTGGTGATAACAACCCTCCTTCCTATGGGCTGCCTTCCCCATCAGATGGTGCAATTGACCAAGACCTTTCATTAACCTGGTCAATCACCATCACAGACCCTGAAGGAGATAACATTGATGCGTGGAGTATCGAATGTTCAAATGGCGATACCACATCAGGAGCAGGTACATCTCCTGTTTCTGCTTCATTAAGCATCAGTGGTTTGATGTATAATACAACATACACGGTGTGGGTGAATTCAACTGATAGTGAGAGTGGAGCGAGTACGGAAGAAACATTTACTTTCACCACGAAAGAGAATCAACCACCAGATACACCAATATTTCCAGTACCTGATGATGAAGAGGAAAGAGTAAGACCAGACCTTGGAAGATTACGCTGTTATGTAGAAGACTCTGATGGGCATGATATGGATGTCACATTTTATTGGGGAAATGGAACCTTGATTGACACTGATACAGATGTTCCTTCAGGAACAGTAGCATCAGTTACTATCCCTGATTTAGAGGAATATACTGATTATTATTGGTATGTTGAAGCCGAAGATGAATATGAAGCATCAACAGCAGGACCATCAACTGGGAATTGGACATTTACCACTGGAGAATATAGACGTTCAAGCACAACTCGTGGAAGTTTCTTAGCCTCATTTTTAATTGTTGAAGGATACAGTAGAATCTCAGGTGCAACGATTTCTATTTATAAACAAGGACCAACTGCACAATCAGAATTCTTTGTACAAACTGACCAATCAGATGATAATGGATTCCAAGAATTCGCACTTGCACCTGGAGATTATAAAGCAATAATAAAAGCACCCGGATATGAAGAAAAAGTCGTTGATTTTTCATCAACACAAGCAATGGCTTCTCAAGATTCAGGCGTTGATTTAATCGTTCAGTTAGTTCCAACAACTGAAGAAGGTAATGTTATGCTATTAATTGGAATAATAATGTTGATTGTTTCCTTTGTAATAGCATGGATGACAAAAATACAAAAAGTAGATTTTGACATCGGATTCATCGCTTCTATCTTATTGGGTGTGGTCGCAGCCGTAATTGGAATTGTATCCACTTGGATTTTAATTCCATTAGGTGCAGCAATGGCATTGGTGGAATTAATCTGGCTCAAATTCATGGAATGAATAGAATAATACTACTTTCAACTCTCTTCCTTCTTTTTTTCTTTGTAGGTATTGTTAATGCTGAAGAAATAATTATTGAATTTGATTCGGATGATTTCGGGTCATCAAAACTGATTGAATTACCAAATGATAAAACTATTAGTTCATGTGAGATTACAGAATGCAAACAAGTTAAAACTATTGATAGGGAACCAAAAATAACTTTTTCAACATCAGATACATTAGAATTAGATGGAGAAAAACAATTTTTATCATTATACGAAAAAGAAGTATTGTATAAAAAAAACAAGGAGATACTTCATGTTTTTTCACCAAAAGAATATTACGAAGATGGTTTCACTGTTGAAAATAAATATCTTCAATTAACTATTGAAACAGAGGAAAAACCATCTTTTTTTCAACCTATGAACAACACTGCCACTTCAGAATATGTTGTTATAACAACGAGTACATACTGGGATATATTCAATGATTCTTTTAAACAATGGAAAATAGGAAATGATTCAAAGATAAATGATGTATTAATCGTTAATATATCAGATATCACATCGAATAGTTCTTTTTGGGTGAATGGCACATATGGAGATGCTGTGAACATTTCAACAGGGAATCATTGGGTTTTTAATGATACTGAGATTACAGATTTTGCATTATTTAATGACACGCAATGTAAAATTCGTAATTTTATCCGTTATTGCGTGGATGAATTGAACACTGAGTATGTTCTTCTTGCAGGAAATAAAAATGTTGTTCCAACAAGGCAAGTGAGGACGTATGCTCATTCCGGGCCGGGGCCATCTGGTAGTTGGTATAATTATACTCATGCTGTTGATTTATATTATGCAGGTTTACATGGAAATTGGAATAATAATTCTAATACACGATGGGGGGAGAATAATTTCAGCAGTGGAGTATATTGGGCAACTGTTTCTGATTGGGATTGGATTGATTATGGTTATGATGTGTTAGTGGGAAGGGCAACATTTGATACGACAACTGAAGCAATAGAGTGGATTAATAAAACAAAGAATTATGTTTCATCAAATACCGAGGATTATTTAAGAAAAAATATTGTTGCCTCTAAAGATTCAAGCAACAACATCGATGATTATGTCTGGGGGGAGATAGGAGATGATTTCAATCTAAGTTATCATCACTTTGTGAACAATCAAAATATCTCTCAGACACAATGGAGTAATATCCATAATTACGTCAATGGAGACATCTCTGGATATGATGGTATTCATTTCATCCATCATTCTGGTCATGGTGGTACGCTTTGGAATCCTTACAGCAGTTCTAATTGTAATAATGATGAAACACCTAATTTTGTTTATACTGAAGGATGTCATTCTGCTGATTTCGGGACTGATACGTCAAGCCGAATGGAATCTTGGATGAGTGATGAAGGATGTGCATTTGCAGGTGTATCAAATAGTGCATATGGATGGTTCATTGCATCCACTTGGTATTCAGAGAACATGATTAAATATATGTTCAATGAAACTATGGGAATTAATGAAAAGGTTTGGTGTAAAGCACATTTTGATTCACGGGAAGATTTTGGTTGGCAGGCACATTCAGTCTGCCCGATGATTTATAAAGAAACAAATTATTTCGGAGACCCTTCACTTGAATATAATTTTTATGAACAACAGTACACTGTTTTCACGAATAAAACAATGGAATACAACACTACCCATGCAACCCTCAACGGATATTTATCAGAAGGTGGTGACAACATAACAGTAGGTTTTCATTATGGTTATTCACCAAAAAACCTATCATTTAATGTAACAGCCGGAAACATATCAGAAAAAAACTCTTTTTCAAAAAATATTAGTGTCAATGCAGGTCAAATATATTTTTATCAAGCATGGCTGAAAAACAACGAATTTAAAACTGCGAACAGTACAAAATCATTTATAACTTATCCTGAAAAAGCAACAAACATCAATTGCAGTTCATCCTTTAATGAAACATATCAAATGATAATTAACATATCATGGAATAAAGGAGATGGAGCAAACACAACATATATCGAAAGACATACAAACACATCATGGAATAGAACAGAAGGAACAGTTGTTTACAATGGAACAAGCAATTATTTCATAGATTATAACATAACTGAAAACACTACATATTATTATCAAATATGGTCACAAACCATATGGAACACGACAACAAGATGGTCAGATTCAGCAATAATACAGAACACCACTGGTTTTTTCCCTTCTTTCCCCATCCCCTCTCCAATAAATATGTCATATAATGATATATATGATTTATCATTTAAAATTAGTATATCGAATCCTGAAAGTCAGTTATTCAATATTTCATTCTACTGGGGAAATGACACATTGATAGATGAAATAAACACTTCGGATTATACAGCGAATATTTCATTACCTGATTATATAGAACCTGATTGGTTGGAACATAATACTACTTATTCATGGTATGTTAATGTCAGTAATGAAACAGGATACAACATAAGCGATATATGGAGTTTTACCACTTGCCAACCATGGGATTTAACAGTTGATGCAAAGATTAATTATATAGACATCAGTGATTTCGTTGGAGAATATGGTGATACATGCATTCCAGGAAGCATACCTGAAGATATAAATGAAGAGGGAAAAGTAAATTATTTAGATTTAAGTCATCTTGTTTCACATTACGGGGAACAATACTAAGGCATTGTATACGTTCTTGTCAATATCTTTTTAACAATTGAACATATTAAGTTAAAACATGATGAAAAAAATAATGCTTATAGTGATAATTATTTGTTTTTTTTCCGTTCCCATTAGTGCATATAATTATCTTGACATATCATTAAAGGTATCGCAGGATTATAATCCTCAAAGTCCTAATTATATGGGATTTACAACTGAACACGTAACCTTTGGTGAGAATGCGACAGTTACCGCATGGGTCAATATTTCAAGTGCATTAGAAACAGTATCCGTGGACAATATGACATATCTTCCTGCAGGAATTGTTAATTATTCGTCAACTGAACAAGGAGACTTATATGAATATCCGACTTGGATGGCTCCAGAGCTTGTAGGAGTTATAGATAATGAAAATGGATATGCTTATCCTATAACTATGGCAAGCACATCAGTGAATAATACAAATGAGTCATTTGCGGTTATAACAATGAAATCAGTAGGTTGTGGGGAAACAACATTGACGATAACAGCAGGTGGGACTGCATTAAGTGGAACGGATTTAGGAACAACTTTTGAAACTGGAAAAATATATGTTCATCCTGAAACCATCAAGAATTTCCAAGCAGAATCATATTTACTCCAAAGTAATTTATCATGGAGTAAAGGAAATGGTACGGAACAAACACTAATAAGAGGAAGCACAACAGATTACCCTTCATCTATCACAGAAGGTATTGAAATATACAATGGAACAGGTACCTATGTTGAACATACGACACTGACTGAAGGTGATACCTGGTATTATACTGCATGGAGTTATAATTCAACACTTTACAGCCTTCAAAATAAGAATGCAACAAGTGGAATAATACCCGGTGGAAATGATGCTTGTTCATTTGGAACACCCACTCCAGTGAACGGCTCAGTAGATGAGAATATTGCATTGAATTGGTCTATTCCTATATCAGATTCAGATAATGATTCAATTAGTTGGACAATTGAATGTAGTGATGGAAATACATCATCTGGTTCAGGTGCATCACCGCAATCAGCATTCATCCTTCTTTCTGAGTTACAATATAATACAGAATACACCATTTGGGTGAATGCAACTGATTCAGGAAATGGCACTATGATGTCTTCATGGTATACATTCACCACTAAAGAAAACAATCTTCCAATATTATCCAATGAAGACCCTGCAGATGGAGCAATTAACATTCCAACATCTTACACAACAGTATCAATTGAAGTGGAAGACCCTGAAGGACATGACATGGATATCACCATTGAAGGAAACTATGTTCTTACTGCTTGGGCAGATGATTGGGGTAATGATACAATTACGGCTTCTTTATCCTCTGGTTTACCATATGATACAACAATCATTTGGTATGTGAATGCTACTGATGGATATGGCTGGACTAATGAAACATATACATTTACCACAAAAGAGAACACACCTCCTATTTTTGGTACACCAAATCCAATAAATGGTTCAACAAATCAAGATAATTCATTAACTTGGAATATACCCATATCGGATTCAGATAATGATTTAATTAGTTGGACAGTTGAATGTAGTGATGGAAATACGTCATCTGGTTCAGGTGCATCACCGCAATCAGCATCAATTTCATTAACCAATCTTAATTTTTTAACGACTTACACCATTTGGGTGAATGCAACTGATTCAGGGAGTGAAAATTCAACAAAAGCATGGTATACATTCACCACCAGTGACAACAACCCTCCTACTTTTGGGATGCCTAACCCAGTGAATGGTTCAATAGATGAAGATGTTTCATTGACGTGGGATATCCCTATTACTGACCCTGATGCCGATTCAATTAGTTGGACAGTTGAATGTAGCGATGGAAATAATTCATCAGGTGCAGGTAATTCCCCGGAGACAGGAACAATTACATTATTAAGTTTAAATTATGGAGAAACATACACTATTTGGGTGAATGCTTCAGACCCTGATGGAACAAATATAACGAACAGTGCATGGTATACATTCACTACAAGCACTAATCTACCACCGACAATAGAAAACATCCATCCAGTTAATGATAGTTATTATCTTAGCGTTTACAATAATTCATTAATTGTTAATGTATCTGATGGAAATAATGATATATTAGATGTAACATTTTATTGGGGAAATGGAACGGAGATTGGGATGATTACGGATTTTTCAGGAGAGATAACAATGAATCTTTCAGAGCATATGACTCCATCTTGGAAAGATTGGGTTTCCCATGATACGAATATAACTTGGTATGCAATGGTCACAGATGGAGTTGAGGACGCAACAAGTGAAACATGGAGTTACATAACAACAAAAGCATGGGATTTAAATGAAGATATGTACATCAATTACCTTGATATATCTATTCTTGTATCAAAATATTTAGATTCGGTATTGTATCCGGGTATGCATCCATGGGATATCAACAATGATACATTGGTGAATTATTTAGACATAAGCACCTTGGTGTCTCATTATCTTGAAAACTATTACCCGTGACCTCTTCTTGCTAAAAGGCGATAAATATAAAAAAAGGGAGCAGGTTTACAAGAATAGATGCAGTTCAGTCGAATAATACTCATTATCTGTTTATCCATTTTAGTAGTTCATTCAATGCAAGTTGTCGGTATTTCAACAATGGAGATGTCGCCAGAATCCATCTCTATTAGTGTAAATGAAGAATTTTTGGTAAGTATCACAGTATCACCTGATGTTGAAATTGATACTATCGCTTCTGATTTAATAACATATAATCAAACAATCATAGAATGTCTTTCCATTGAAAAAGGAAACATCATGGAACCATTATTATGGATAGGGGGAACAATAAATAACAATAATGGAACCATTGAAGAGATATGTATGGCAACAGATGACCCATTCAACGGCTCTGGAACATATCTTATATTAACGTTTAAAGGTAAAAAAACAGGGAACACTGTAATATCGAGTGTAGAACAAGGACTTGCAAGAGCAGGAGACCCAGTAGACCTTGATGTGTTAAATGAGTGTTATGTAACAGTTACCCCATCAGAAGATGAAGAGGACGATGATGATGGCGGTGATGGTGGTGGAACAGGGGGAGGAGGTGGAGGATATATGCCACCACCAGAGAACGATGATAGTCAAAATCAAGGCAATCAGGAAAATGAATCAACAAATTCGACAAATGAGATGAATGACACTGAAGATAATTCAACATCAAATGATAACTCAACAGCAACACCAGATAACAGCACATCAGAAAACGATAACTCGGAAGACAATACAGAAGAAACTAATGATGAAAACAAACAAGACGAGGAATACATACCTAATGAAGAAGAGAATGATGATGCAGATGAAAAATCCTTAAAAATACTTGGGAAAAGCAGACATCGAGATAAAACAGATTTTGAAATATTCATAATTAATTTACAAAATTTTATTTTTGGTATTTGGGGTTTACTCCTCAGCATAGTCAGTATCATAATCTTATCAATCTTGTTAATCAGAAAAAGAAATGAAAGATATTATGGAATGCAAAAATCAGTTGAACCCATAGTAGAGGAAGAAGAAACAGATGATGACTTCGACGATATTTTCAATTTAGACTAAAAGAATAGATGTATTCATTATTGTCAGAGGTTTTATAAATCTCCAAATGTTTTTATAAAATATGAACACCATAAAAGCAAAGATAGAATCAGATGAGAATGGAACACTTTTTTTCAGATTCAGTGGAACAAAACACTTTTTAAAAAACATTGACAAAAAAGGATATGATTTTACCTGTTTTACTAATGCGGGATATTTCGGCGGATTCAGAGTGAAACGCATTGAACATGACATTAACAGTTGGGCAATACTGGAGGTGTTATAAAATGCAGACATATGATTACATTACAACATTGAAATATAACAAAGACCGAGAGCGAGTGACACTTAGAAATATAGGTGAAGAAGTAAACAGCATTGAAAATGTCACTGCAGTGAACGTTGCTATTGGAAATAGGAAAGCAACATTGCCAGATATATTGAAAACATTGATTACTATGGATAATGAAGGATTAACTATTTCTCCAATAGAACCAATGTCTTGCAGATTAGAGAATCGAGGGGTGTTGAATTGCGAATTATAAATGAATCCGAATCCTGCGATGAAAAAGAAGCAAAAATTTCTTTTAAACAAACTGTTACAGGTAAAAAATTATTTGGTTGTGTTTCCAAGGAGAAAAGACCAACTATCTTAAAAAACATAACATATTATCAAGGTCTTCATAAAAGAGTTCAACCATTTAACAGAGCCATTTCTGAAAAAGAGATATTTGATGAATACAACAACTTTGGAACAAAAATGGGGACATCGTACATTCAATACCCAGATAACAATGGTGACATAAGAGTAGGAACGGGTTCAGGTGCATTACTGGGTGGATTAGACAAAGAACTCATATTCAAACAAGTCGATGAAGAAACCTATGAAAAAGTAAAAAAACTCAAAAAGAAAAGAGAAGAAATAGAAGAAATACGAAGCAAACATAACTTCCTTTTTGGCGATAAAAACGAAGAAAAAATGAAAAAAGCAAGAGAGATGGAACACGAACTGGAAAGAGAATACAGCGAGATAACCGGATGGTATCTATGAAAAAATCTAAACAATTTAATCTTGAAAAACCGCTAAAAAAGTTTTTTAAAAGAAATTGGAAATTGTTAGATGCGTTATCAAAATAAATTACATCTCGACTTCTTCCGGCTGAATATTATCCTCATCCTCATCATCTGAAGGAGATTTGAATTCAGCATACAAACTCATATTTCCTTTCACTGGTTTTTTATTCATTCTTTTTTCACTATATGAAACATGATTCTTTTTTTCACGTTTAGGAATAGGGATACAACCAATTTTTCCATCACCACAGTTATGATATGCAAATGGTCGCATTTCACCAGATAAATCAACTTCAGCACCACAATTCGGACAAAAACCTACTGTACCCATTCAGTCACCAAGAAAAGTATCTAAATCATATTCTTTAATTTTACCTGATGGAAAATGAATCCTCACTTTTTTAACTCTCATATTTTTTAATTCAGAGAGTGTTGTTGCTGTATGGGTTCCTTGTAAGAAAAAATCAATAGCATCAGGTTTTGTTTTAAATTCATTTTCCCATGCAGATTCATCTATTTTTTGAATTGCAGAATACGGGGCAGGTTCAAGATTCATTATATTTGATTTGTTACTTCGTGGTGCAGGTGGTGGCCCAGTAGGTAAATCAAGTGAAAAATCAAATAAAGTTCCTTGTATTCTTCCCAATGGAGACAGTTGAATATCTACAACATCACTATATTTAAATAATTCAGAAAGTTCTTCCTCATCAATATCATAAAAATAATCTTTCTCAAAATCACGGATATCACGAATGCGGTCATAATAAGTATGGTATTTTATCCTTGCTTCATCTTCTTTTTCTTTTAATCTTTTGTATTCTTCAGTATCTGTTTTTCTATCACGTATCATTTGAATTACTTTATCGCTATACTTATTGTATCTCTCTTTCGCTTTCTCTAATTTTGGTTTAAGTTCTTCAATGATTTTTTTATCAGAAGCAGTCAATCCTTTTTTTATTTCAAAATTTCTTTTTTCATTTTTCATTTCAACAGATAGATTATATCCTTCTCTTGTTTTACAGAACATCCCTTTTAATTCATTTTTTCCAAAGAAATTATTATGCATACCACGTGTTTTTGATGTTTCAATACAATCACCATCAAATACAATGTCTTTTACATCACCAATACTGATATGTTTAGAATTACCAGATGGTGTCACCCTCATTCCAATTTCTTCAGGGTCTTCTTCTTTGTCACCATTATTCCAAAAAACTAATTCATGTCCACCGGGAAGGTCACAGATTTTAATCCATGGTTGAATACCAGAACGAAAAAAATTTCCATCGTTTTGTTCACACCATTGCCCAAGACCATTATCCCATAGGTCTTTTAGTTTTTTTGAAATTAAAAATCACCGAAGATAAATCAGTTTTGAACTACTTAAATTAATTGTCTAAAGCGTATACAACAAAAAAAATAAAACATAAGATATTAATAATAAAACTACTATTACATATTTATTTGAGGGACAGAAATGGAACATCAGATAGAATACATCATTAACTCAATAGAACCATCCTGTAAAAAAGGACATGTAGCAGTAGAATTATCGCCACGGCACAACATACCAGAGTCGGAAAAACCATCATCATCAAATATGCACATCATGTCTAACATGCCAAAGGAGATAGAGAATCATTTCAAAATGATGATGCAGCAAACAATGCCACATCAATCATGTAAAGAATGCGACCAGTGGAACATCATTCTTGTTATACCAGAAATAGATTTCCATTCATTTAACTGGGGATATGGAGACATCATAAAAGGAAACTTTGAAAAAATCAAAGATGCAAAAAAAATCAATCCTATGGAGGAGTAAGATGCTTAAGATAAATGATGAAGATACCTGTAAAATTTGCGGGGCATATTTTCAAGACACTGATTATTGTTCAAATGGCCATATCCGTTTGAAAGCCGATTTAATCCGAGAACATTTCAAGAAAACAGATGAAATAAAATTCGGTAGAAGCACATATACAACTTGGATAAATGATAATTGGGCAGTTAGCATCCATGAGAACGATGATGAAATCGTAGCCGTATATGGATTCAAAGAACAAGAATACCTCTACATGCATGAAAATACAAAAAAAGGATTATTATATATGATGTGATAAAAATGAAAGACACTATTTATTTGATAGTAGGGAGAAATAAAGTCGAAGGATATCGGAAAACGGTACCTAATTATGGAAAAAATCAGATACCTCTTAAATTAGATATTGAAGTAGAGGATAAAGCATTTAACACACCAGTCATAGAAAAAAAAGTTTATATAAATGATTGGAAAGAAGGAATAGACATTGAAGATGTTAATTTTGAAACTAATTTTATAACTGAGGAAGAAGCGGAACTTATCAGACAAAGAAGATTGGAGAAAATGAAACATATCTTAGAACAACAAGGATACCAGATAAAAACACCTGAAGAACGAGAAGATGAAACCGTTGAAGATGAAGAAAACAATCCGTAGGACTGTTTTATTTGACATCAATCCTGATGAATACCTTCCAATAAAAGAAAAAATAATGGATTGTAGAGATTGTTGTGAATGTTGCAAACGATTCCTTGTTCCCTTATCTCCAATTGAAACATTAAAATATAAAATCGGGGAGTATGATGATATTCCTTTTCTTGCGAAAAAAGAAGATGGTTCATGTTTTTATCTGAAGGATGGACGTTGCAGCATTTATAATGATAGACCTATAGCCTGTAGGGAATATAGTTGTGAAAATGATGAAGTAATTGGGAGAGTTGTATCATGCCAGAAGTAAAATATAAATGTGAAGATTTTGAATTTGCATTAGGTAGAATTAAATATGATGGGATTATCCTTAATCCTGAAAAGATACCTGATGAAAAAGATGCTGAAACATATCGTCAAGCGGCTGATGATTTATTCAAAAGCTTAAGTATTCTGTTGACATTGCCAAGAAAATATCCAGACATTTCTCAATTAGCACGGAATGAAATTTATAATATTTCTGATTTATCTCACATGGACTCATTTATGTTGAAGATTATCAAATCTGTTGCTGCAGTTAATGAGAAGAATATTGCTGAGCATAATTCAATTTTGAATGAAGCCAGATGCAATGATGTCAGTGATGAAAAAGCAGAAAAAATAATTTCAAGATTGAAGGAACGAGGTATCATATATGAATCAGAACAGAAGAAATATAAGGTAACAGAATGGGGCGAAATATAAAAAAAGATTTTGATACCATTAATACACAATTTCCTATTTGTCCTTATTGTGGGCATGAACATACAGATATTATAGATTTTAACAAATCTGGGGATTATAATTGCAGTGTCTGTGGAAAACTATTTTCGTGTAATAATGAAATAGAAATATCCTTCACTACAAGGAAAAAATAAATCCCTTTTCCTTTTATTTTATTTTTCACTGTATACTAAGTGTTCTAAAACTATTTATATCTACCAATCATTGATTTAACTGATGGCTAAAGATATTGAATATTGGTTCATTGAACGAAATAGAGCAACAGGTGAAACTAAATTTGGAGTAGGAAGATATGGCCCTCGACTACTCATCCAAGGTGAGGAAAAGGATGTAGATAACCTTGTTGCTTGTTTAAATGGAAACCAAGAGAAATGCGAATATTTTCAAGAATAAGGATGAGGAAACAATACATGAAAAAACAAACGGCTGAAGATGCAGAGTGTTGGAAGATAAAACGAAGTGAAAAATCCCCTTCAATCATTGTTTGCAAAGGGGAAACCGCATTTGAACATGGAGACCCAAGTGTTGGAATTTTTGGTGGCGAAGTAACCGTTAAAGATATTTATTCAGGTAAATATGGTGTTTCCGCTCTTGTTGAAAGTAATGGGGAGGAGTATGAAGAAGACATCAGCATGTTTCAATTTAATCAAGAGAACATATTAGAAAATTTACACAACATTAAACTGGAATTAGATATCCTTCTTGACCAAAAAGAAGATGAAAAAGAAGAAATCAGAAATACATATACACAGAAATATGGTGAAGACCTGAAAAAAGGTCAGCGTGTTATTCAGGTAGAGGGAAATAAGAGAGGAATCATCAACGATATTGACCGTGAAATAAAAGCAACAGTAAAATGGGATGATGAAAAGAAAACAAAAAAAGAACCTGTAAGTAATCTCATGGATGAAAAAGAATGGAAGGAATTCAAAGAAGAATTTGACAGACACGCATCAATCCATGATATTATGCTTGAAGCAAAAGACAGGAAATTAAGGGATAAACACAGATTTTGATTTTATACTTCCTTATCTTGAAAAAATTTATTGTAGAAGTGGAGCAATGAATCATTTGCTCTCATCAATCCACCTCTATTTCACGAATATCTCGTTTAATTTTTTTATTTTTTGATGTAAATGGTCTAATCATCACCGCATCATCGGTTATTATCTCGACTTTTTCCCCCTTGCGAAGCTTGAAATAGGTAAGCCAGGGTTTAGGCAAGATTACACCATAACTCATTGAACCAATTTGTATTATTGTTCCAATCTGTCGAGTGGGCATTTTTTTTCACCTCAAATTATAAATTATGCTACCCTGTTAAATAATTTAGTTGTTATACACCCGAATACAGGGTGTTATTTGTGGAAATCCCCTTCTTCCGAATAAGGGGAAGAAAACGATATACTTTGTAGATTACAAATCTTTCAAATTCCTTATTTTTTCACTTTCACTACGAGGTTTTAATAATTTACCACAAATAGGACAGCGTGAATTATTATACACATACCCTGTATAATTACAATAAGGGCATCCTTTCCCATTACATTTAGGACAAGTTACTTTTCTACTGCAATACAATTTAGAACCATGTTCACAGCAACCTCCATCAAAAGTTTTTGAAAACCCCATAAGAAACATAATGAGTTGTTTGTTTATAGTTTTTATTATATTTTAATAATTGTTACAGGCAAACCTTGAAGAATTGAATGTGAAATAGTATGTGCCGTACCATAACTAAAACCATCCCAGAAAGCAAACACTTCAGAAATATCACTTTTCACCATGTTTATATTTCTTTTCAGATAATTACCTTTAGATGCTGGATGTCTTTCAACTTTTATTCCATAAAATTTTGCCCACATATCCGCATATTCATCAGCCGAATTAGAGCAATTACCATGAAGAATACATTCAGGTTTCCAAGACTTGCCAAGTTGTTTACGATGAGCAACCAAAGTCCTTGTAAGAATATCAAATACTTTTGATTTATATCTTGTTGAATACTTTTTTCGACTACCTGTAACCAGCCATCGTTCTTTCATTCTTTTTTCCCCAAATCTTTTTTGATAGCCACCCATAATTCATAAATCATTCTCCTCTCTAAATTATCAGTGGATAGATTACGCTAAAAAGTGAAAGAAAGCCCACCACTTTAGTCGTGGGATGAATTTCATAATAGAAAACATTATAAGTATGTCATAAATATACTATATTTAATGGTTTCAAGACGATGGAAACAAAGCAACAAAACAGTATACAATATTGGATACCATCTGATATGGTGTCCAAAATATAGAAGAAAAGTATTAACTGGAAACATTGAAAAACACCTCAAACAACTTTTGTTTGAAAAAGCAGAACAGATAAATGTTGAAATCGAAAAGATGGAAGTAATGCCTGACCATGTTCATCTATTTGTCAAAGCTAAACCTATTGATAGTCCACATTGGATTGTGCAACAATTTAAAGGATACACATCCAATATCCTTAGAAAAGAACATAGCAGTCTAAAAAGTAGGCTTCCTACGCTTTGGACTCGTAGTTATTATGTTGAATCTGTTGGGCATATATCTGAAAGAACTGTTAAGAAATATATTGAGGAGCAAAAAAACGTATGATTCTAACCTTTAAAGTAAAACATCATCGGGATTTCTCCCATGAACTGCAACTTGCTCGTAAAGTTGCAAAGTTTGCTCTAAAAACAGGCAGTCGAAGTTCAAAGGATGTGAAACATATTGGTTTGAAATCCATGATTGCAAACCAGATACTAAGGAAATATTCCCGTGATAAGACCGCTAAAAAAGTTAGAAAAGTAGTTTTAACTATCCCCAATCAAGGCATCAAAGTAAACAAAGATGAACACAATATCTTGATTCCATCTTTGAAACTTTCTCTTGAATATTGTTTTAGAAATGATTTTGAGAAAATCAACCAGATAGAAATAAACGATGAGTATGCTTTTATTAGCACTACAATACCTGAACCTGAAACCAGAAAAGTAAATGGTTTTGTTGGTGTTGACCGTAACACCACAGGTCATATTGCAGTAGTTGCAAATCCTAAAAATGGTAAGGTTTTGAAACTTGGTAAAAAGGCAGAGTATGTACATAAAAAATATAAAAACATTCGTAGGAGGTTGCAGAAAAAAGGAAAATATGGTATGGTTAAAAAGATTAAGAATCGTGAAAGACGTATTGTCCGTGATTTAAACCATAAAATCAGCAGGAAGATTGTTGACACTGCTGATAGAGAAGATGTTGGTATTAAACTTGAAGATATTAAACAGATTAGAAAAAATGTGAAATCCCGTAGGGGTTTCAGGTATTCTTTGAACAGTTGGTCTTATTATCAGTTGGAACAGATGATAAAATATAAGGCTAAGTTGCTTGGGATACCTGTTTCCTATGTTGAACCAGCGTATACATCTCAGAATTGTAGTAGGTGTGGTCATCTGGGAAACCGAAATGGAAAAAGTTTCAAATGCCCGTATTGTGGACATGTAGACCATGCGGATAGCAATGCAGCGTTCAATATTGCATTGCGTCAAGTTAAGGATGGTCGATTGAATGTAGACAGAGATGCATTCAAGGGGAGCACTGATACCCCCCAAGAGGCAACACTGGGAACGACAGTGACCTTAGAACCCCACGTGTTTTAACCGTGGGAGTATGTCAGAGATGAATTCATCCATGCCGCTGAATCGATGATAGATAGACTGGATATAGTTATGTTCATCAGAGGTTATAGAATCTAATGCTTTCACTTTCTTTTCTAAATCATCCCACACACCCCAATAAGCAGTAACATCATCCACAGCATCATTTGGTTTACTTTCATCACGAATAATGCCAATTAATTCAATAATTTCTTTTTTAGCAGTATCTATTTTACGCATTTTTTTTCTCCCAACATTATCAATTTTTTAAAATTACCTGTGTATCTACCATATTTAGAGATAAGTTTTAAACAATTCTTACAAGTAACCTCTTTCCAAGAAAAATCAATGTTATCTGGATGATACCCACAATGCATATTACAAGCATATCCACTGATGGAACCATTGAAAATACCTGCATGAATTTTATTTACCATTTAAAACGCCTCATATATGCCATATGGTTTTTTCTGGATGAGTCTATCACATCGTGTATCTTGTTTTTATTTTTTCAGGTTTCTTATGTAATCCAATTTTGCATAGTACATTCATAACAATTCACCACATTCCGAACAATAATTACATCCTTTTTCTTTCATCATTTGATGAAAAGATTCGCTACATAAACTCAATCTAATCACATCTCCAAACAAATATTCTTGGTTCCCCTGAATCATCATTAAAATACTCTTCCACTTCTCTATGAAAATACTTATCATTCACTATTTTACCACAACGAGGGCATCTTTCTTTATACTCAATTTTTACTTTTACAATATCAATTTTTCTCTCTTTGAACAATAAATTAATTTTTTTTAACATTTTTTTCTTTGTAGTTTTTCTGCGACCATCAGTCCAATCAGTAAAAGAATATTTGAGAAACATAGAACATTCGTCATCACTCAATAAATTAGAATAGGGCTCATAAAATGATTTAGAATAAAAATCATTAGTTACATCCTTCCTATTCAATGTTGATAACAAATGGCAAACAGAATCAAACGCATCATTATAAGAAAAACATAAACTTGTCCATTCAAAAAAATAATTCACAATTTCATCATTGATAAATAACGCAAAAATATCACCCTCCCTCTCTTTTTTGAATGAAATTTCTTTAAAAACCCATCCTCTCTCCGAAAATTGTTTTTCTTTTTTATCTAAACCAATTAATGAAATCAAATCATAACTGATGAGAATTGATTTCTTTGATTTGCCGATGCACTGCAGTACATCCTTTTCATCAAATAGTCCAATCATCTATTCACCTTTTTACTTCCATCATTTTCATATGTTTTCTATTTTCATCAATCATCTTCTTTTTATGATAATCAGGAATTGCAATAAACGGAACTGAAAGCATAGGAATAAAAGCAGAAAAAACCAATAATATCACAAGAAAAAAATCATTGTAACCAACGAGTAAAGAAATGCCATAGATTGTTACCATATTAATAATTGGAACACCAAAAAAAATAAATTGAAGGAACCATCCATGTTCCATACACCAAATCCTAAAATCATTAACTAAATTCATATCACTTCATACTCCTACCTGTATTTGAAAAAGGATTTTTTCTCCATCTCATAAGTTCTTCCCAAGAATAAAAATAAAACTCTTTTTCAATACCATGTTCATCCATAGATTTAACATGTATCTCAATTATAGTTGGTTGTTTCATGTATCATTCACTCCTTACGTTATCATCTTTTTTAAATATCTCATCTAATGCAGAATGCTTTCCAAATATTTTTTCAAGTATCTCTGTTCCAAAAAAACCAAAAACCATACCTGAACCTAAAGCCACCCAAGAAATCTCTTGTGCAATTGCAAATAACAGACCTATGAAAGATATTAAAGTCAAAATACTGGGATATACTTCCTCATCATTCATATTTATCCCAACGGTTCACACACTGGCGAATATCTTTTTCTTCATCATTCAAACTCCTGAATCCACTCCTCGAAATTCTGAACTGCTCTCTCATGTGCATCTGCTAATGATTGCATACCACCAGACGCTTCACAAAAATCTTTCCAATACTTTGCTTTCACTAAATCAGAACTTGTTTCCCAAATCTTTTTCAAAAGATAATATTCAGCAGAATACACTGTTTCAGTATCATCAAGCAATTCATCCATTTTCTTAGATGTTTCCTTATCCATGTTAAATCACCTATGGCAATTCTGTTGTTCTTCATTCATAAGACACACTATATAATTTTAGATGATTTCCAACCTTTTTCGCTAACAATTGAACCATTACCTGAAACAGTTAATGTTTCACAAGCAGGATATTTCTGAAAATGTGCTTCATGAACCTCCACTGTTTTAACATCAAATTTATCATTCATTAAGTCAAATATCCATGAAGGGTCTATTTCTCTATCCAATTTCTTAAAGAATTGTTTATATGATTCTTTTGTTATGATTGCTTTTATTTCTACAAAATCTTGTTTTTTATTCATATGCCATCAACAAATATCTTCAATGTTCGTTTATTATCCTGCAAATCAAAAAAAGGTTTACAATCCCATTTAACAAACTTTCTTCTGCCTTTCTCAATAACCTCTACTCTTGTTACTTTACTTAAATCCCGTTTTTGTTCATTCATATATGTCGTCACTACCCTTTTTCCAATATCTCCGATATTTTTTATTAAATATTTTTATCCATTTCTGTCTATGTTGGTTAAATTTTCTTGCAAAGTATTTTTGATTCGTTTTCAGTTTTTCATCCTAATAGGATTTCTTGCAGGTTCCCCCTGCTACCTATTTATTTGAACCTATGCTTACCGCAAAATGAAAAGAATCCATTTACAATGTATGAAATTCTTTTGTTTAACGCATCTTCGCCTTCTGATTCTTCTTTTTTTTCATTCATAGTTTTGACTCCTGTTTTTCAAATTTTTTATAACAAGAATTGTGAAAATATACCCATTCTTCATTATCATTTACTGGTATCATTATACAAGGTATTCTTTTGATTTGTTTCCCACAATAATGGCAATTCAAACCAAAATAAGCTTTCTCATCAAAATTATATTGTCTTTTATTCATAGATTTTCAAATACTCCTAACAACTGTTTTTGACTTAATGGAATATAATTAAGATGATTTCCCTCATCAACATTAAATAATGTTATCGCATCAGTACCATACGAATGAATTAACCTATGACCTCGACCTCTCATTAACTCATGGAATTTCTCATGTGTTATTTCTTCAGTTGAACTATCTGCCTTTAACCAAAAATATTTATCATTCATCTAATCACCTTTCACTTCATAAGACTAATCCCTCACTGTTACCCATCCTTTGCCACCACAAGCATGACAAGTCTTAGTCTTTCTACTTGTAACATATCCTTGACCAAATATTTCTCGTATAACTCCTTTTCCATGACATACAGGACACTTTTCAGCATGAGAACGAGTTGAAGGAAAATAATCAAATTTTCCAAAACTGTCTTTTTTCTGCTTCAAAAATGATGTTTTTTTCCTACTCATTTTTATCTACCTCCTAAAGTCTAACCAGTGATTCATCAAATCTTTTTCTGTCTTTACATCTTGTATAAATCACTATTCCAGTTACAATAGAAGAAACAATCAAGCATCCTGCCAAATATACATATATCCAAATCATAGTTTTTCCTCTTTAATCACCCAAGTGTCGCCACCACATGGGCAACCATAATGTATTTCTTGTGTTCCCATCACTTCTATTTTCTCTGCATTTTGAATATAAAATTCTTGTGAACAATCCGAACAAACTATTTTCATTTAGTCTTCATACTCCTGCCTGTGTTTGAAAAAGGATTTTTTCTCCATCTCATAAGTTCTTCCCAAGAATAAAAATAAAACTCTTTTTCAATACCATTTTCATCCATAGCTTTAACATGTATCTCAATTATAGTTGGTTCTTTCATTTATCAATTCACTCCTTATGTTCCGTATAAAATAAACATCATCGGTATATGGATTAGTTATCATGCAAAGGTTAGTATCATTAACTGGTGTGATAATGCTTGTTTCAATAATCATCCGCTCATATTTTTCTTCAATATCGCCTAAATTTTTTGAAATTTCTCCAATCTCATTCTGCTGATAAAATATAATGCCAAAAAGCATGAGAATGGTAAAAATCAGCACACCAATCAATATTTTTTCTTTTTTCATTTTTCTCCTCCATTTCCTTTTAGGGGTGGTCACATCTCCTTTTAACAAGACTCTTTATCAAAATAATTGATAACCGTTTTTTCATCTCCATTTTTTAGTATATCTTCTTCAATTAATCTATTAATATATTTGTTGAATGTTTCTAATTGTTTCATAGCATGTTTTTTTACAATGTCCAGATGATAAATCCGTACTGTTGTTTTTTCAAAGTCAATGGTTACTTTTTTCCCCATTTTCTTTGTTTTCTTAACATCTGCCATACAATATGGCAGAAGATGTATAGTATTTAAATATTACCCAAACAATGTTATTTTTGGTGATAACTATACCATTAGGAAACGAAGTTGGAAAATTTTTATGGAATTTAGCAGAACAAAAAAATGGGTATTCCTTTGGAAAACCATGGAAACAAACAGAGACATCATTAGGACTCGTCATCCCGATTCTACGAAAACAAGCACCAAAAAGAGATTACGAAATGCTTGAAGAGACAAACGAAAAAATTGAAATTGAAGATACTGGACGAGTTAATCTCTTAAAAGTCCTATCAAAATCAGATAAAAACGTATTTATCAGAAGCGGCGTCATATTTGAAGGAGATGCACAAAGCAGAGCCGTAGTATCTGGGTTAGTAATGATGCCAAATTCACAACAAGAGATTGATGTAAAATGCGTTTATGCTAGTAAACCAACACATAGGGGGGCAAAGATGAAAGAAGCCGATATTGCACCACCAATCGTCATGCAAAGCCTACACTCAAGCCAACGAGAAACATGGGATGCAGTGTCTTTCTTTTCACAATCTGTTGGAAAAACATCAAAAAAACGAAGACACATGCGACACTCTTTTTCCGAAAGACCAAATCCACGATATGGATTACATAGTGGCAGAAGAAGTAGAATAGGCTCGTCAAACAGATTATTCTCATCAAATATAGGAAACTATAAAACACCACAAGTACGACAGGAATCAGTAGAAACTGAAGAAACAGGTTCAGATGATTTACTGGGAACAATGAGGGAAGTAGAAGAATCACAAAAAAGCATTGAAAACGCTATCAATGACATTCCAGTTCAAGAGAATCAAGTGGGAGCAATAATTTTTGATTTTGATTCAATTATAGGATTTGAAGTATTTGACAGCCCTCAATCCTGGAAAGCATTACATAAAAAAGTAATTAAAAAATACAATAAAGTTCTCCGTAAAGAACAAGAGAAGATGCTTTTCGAATTGAAACCAGAGGTTATCCCTGAAAAGATATCTGAATTCATCGAAGAACTCATTGATTCAGATGAAATCACTGCGTTTGAAAATGAAAAATCTAAAACAATAGTGATAGATGGAGATAGATACATCGGAGAATACACAGAATTAAAACAAAATATCATACATCTAATCGCATTCAAGAAGGAAAATGCACGGAAAAAAAAGAAAAAACAGACAATACATTCATCACTTGAATAAAAATGAGCAATATGTGAGAGGTGAATATGCCGAACAGATGGCAATCCTCTTTCCACACTTATTCAGCAGACAAGCATTTTTTTCATAAATGACGTCATCTTGCCGACCTGCCTGTCCATCTCTTTTTTATCCATCCCACTTTTATCCATATAGTCTTGAATATCAAAATTATATTTTAATGGACAACCTTGGGATGCATGTGCTGCATAACAACTTCCATGACAAACTTCAGCGTGTTTACATCCGGCACAATCAGGGGGCAGAGTTTTATTATTAGCAAGAAATGTTTCTATGTTTTTATCAATACGGGATAAATCATCACCGATTTTCCCTAAATAATATTCTAAATCAAGATTACAAGGAGTTATTTTTTTATCGTAAAGTACATTCAATCTTTCAGAACCTGCTTTACAGCGACCATTTTTCCCGAGATACTGCATGAAATTAGGTAATGCAAGAATCCAATTCTCATGGTTCAATACTTCTTCAAATAGTTTACTTGTTATTTGCGGATTCATCGCAGGTTTATCAACGCGAGGGAATAATACAAGGGGGACATCTAAATCAATGAATTCGGTGATATATCCAATATCGCCTTCATAATAACTTGTTCTAAAATAATAATCTATTCCTTCTTTTTCTAAAAGTTCCGCTGTTTCAAAAACTTTATCCCACACGCCTTCACCTCGCAAGTGTTCTGTTTGTGCCTTTCCCATTTCGAGTGATAGTTGAACGCCACTTGTTCCTTTTAACATATCAACATTGTCTTCATTGATAAGCAATCCGTTTGTTGCAATGGTGACTTGTGGGAATATATCAATCGCTTCTTTGATATTTGGATGAAGTAACGGTTCCCCTCCGAGTAATGTTGTTCTTTTGTTTTTGATATTATTGTAAATCCAGTTTAAATCATCAGGTGAAAGAGACATATGACCATTAGGACGATAGCAATGTTTGCAATTCAAATTACATTTTCCAGTCATATAAATTGTCAATTCTGATTTAGTTAGCATACCTTATGATACATCATAATCTTGTATATAGATTTTTTCAAATTACGAGAGATGAATGAAACCCAAAACCTTAAAAATTGGGAATAGGATACCTATTCCCGAAATGAGAATTGGAGGATGCTTTTTTTGGTCACAGAAGATTTAGACATTATAAAAATTATCGAAGTCAAAAGTAAAGATAGAATTCATTTACCACAAGATGTAAGAGATAAACTTAAACTTAAAAAAGGGGACCATATTGCTTTTTTAGAGGATACTCCTGGAGTTCGTGTGGTAAAAGTAAAATTGGATTTGGAGGGAGTTGAATAATGCCGCATAAGAAACAGAAACTACTTCTCAATTCAAGAGATATATTCAATCAAATACGAAAAAGTCCTTTCAAAATTTTCATCAGAGCAAATAATTGGGAACCAGTTGGAATTATGACGAAAAAAGAACATCGTTATGATTCAAGTTGGGGGCAAATGCGTTTCTGGGCTGTTGGATTAACATTAGATGGTAAAAAATTTGAAGAACCCGTTGACCGTAAGAACAGAAGGACAGGCGAAATTGAAGATTTAGTCCAAATGGAAACCGATTTTTTAGTTATTACCGCTCGAAAAACCGGAGACCCCGATGACGACAATGAAGACAACTTTCAATATCTTATGAACCCACATGCATCAAACAGGATGAAAGATGCTATTGACCGTTTATCTGAACGTGAACGAATCATTCAAGATATGCAGAAAAAAATGCAGGAATTAATGAATCAAAGAGATTATTTTGAACGTGAAGCCGAAGCATCAGGCAGTGAAATAAGACAGTTAAAATCAAGAATCGCTCATCTTTCAGAAAAAAATGCTGATTTGGAACAATCAAATGATTATTATAAAACATTAATTAAATCATCACAAATTCAACGAATGCATCGAGAAGGCGGAATCGATGAAAAAATGTCTGGTGCAAGAGATAAAGGAGCATTTGAAGCGAAAGACAGTTCAGATGTCATCGTTGATGCCGCTAAAAAACAGAAAGAAGCCAAACGCCATCTTACAGATATTGGCATGTCTAATCTTTCAGGGGAATATGTCACTCAACATGAATTAAAACAAATGGAAGATAACATAATGAATAAATTAAATCAGATATCTGGCGGAGGCAATAATCCATCTGGTTCATCAAAAGGCCCATTCACCAAACAAGAACCAATAGATACGGAGGAAAGTGAATAGTGGTCACAACATCAATTCACAACAGGTCACAAATCAAACGGATAATTAAGAATTTCTTCAATGCGATAGACCGTGGAGAGTACAGTGAAGCAAAATATCATCTTGACCGTCTTAAATCACAATGGGAACAATACTGCATTTCACGAGGAAATACAATGAATGGAATGGAGGATTTATTCGGCGATGTCAGATATTCCATTCTTTACACATCAAATAATATGTACAAATCACAGTTAATTCTTGAATCATTCAATAATTTATTAAATAAAATACGAACACCACATGATGATGTAGTAGAACAATTTGAAGAACTCTACGATGAGATTGACTATTTATTAGGTCAATTATCACAAGAAACCATAAATGAAATACTTGAATGTTTCATCGAAATCAAAAATTTAAAAGAAGGATTTGCAAGGATAGGTGGAACAAAATATAATTATTATACTCATTTCTTAAAGAAAATGGGTTCTGTTACTCCTGTTCTTCGCAGGTTCTCCCAATCAAAACCAAATGCAGGAACATGGGATGCATTACAAAATGCGATTAGTGATTTGATGGAAGCCGGAATGTCAGTGATAGCTCCACCAGTTGAAATTGAAACAACTGAAGATAAAGTATATGAAATGCTCCATGACAACAAAATGTCAATAGATGATGCAATGACTGCAACAGGTCAAACAGAGGAAGACCTTCGGATTATGTTGAATAAGGCACAGATGAGAAGAGAAGCAGAAGAGGAATTTGGAGAATGAACGAATCATACATTACGATTTATGAATGGATAGAGGCACATTGTCCGTTTTGCAGATATGTTGAAAATTCAATTCTGAGGGACATTCAAGCAAGAAGAGTAGACATCAATAAACAACTTGCAAAACAAGGGATGTATCCGATGCCACCTATTGAACTTCGATTAGTTGATATTGAAGGAAATAAAGACAGTAAGGAAATGCAATGGTTTTCTCAATATTCACAAAAAATAGGTGGTGTGTACACTCCAGCGATAAGAGTTGAAAAAAGCGATAAGGTTTTTTATCTTTGGGGAAAACAAGGTCAAGAAGAATCAGCGACCAAAAAATTAAAATCACAGATTGTTCAGGAGATACAGAATATTTTAACGAAGGTAGATAAAAAACCATTGTTATATGAAAAAGAATTCTATAATCAACGAAATGTTATGCATAAACCACCTGTCAGACCAATGTATAAACCATTTGGAGGATTTAGATGAGACGTTTTTTTTTAACAGCAAAACCTGGTTGTGATTTACATTCAGCCATCGAAAATCCAAGTTATGAACATTCAGAGATATTAGAGATAGATACTGATGGAACGGTTATCGGTCATCTTCCGTATCTTCCCGATACCGATTACATGTATAATCCAGAACCTGACCCTTCATATCGTAAACCACAAAAAGTGATTACTGCAGAAGGGGAAGTTGAAATACCGACATATGTACCTGAGGATAAAATCACAATTGGGGAAAATCCATTTGTCCAATTGATTTATCGATATGTTAAAAAATTAGGTGGTGCAACAGAGGAAGAAATCATTCGCCATATCACTTCTGAAAAGAAACATATGAAATCAGATAAAAAAGGATTGAAACGACTTCGTGGTTATATTCACGCTATGCATGATGGTCAACTTAGTGGATTATTACTCATTCAAGAAGGAAAATATGTTGCAGGTTTACAATTAGAAACTGGGAGGCAATTAGTTGATTTGCCTTCAGGATATGACCCTATTGAATATCATCTTATGCGTTACATCGAAAATAAGAATGTGGTAAGCCGTGATGAAATCCATCGGATGCTTATTGATAAATATAAATTTCTTCGTAATACCAAATCTGTGGAATATTATATCAATAAACTCATTGAAGATAAATGTATTAAAACCGTTGGAAATAATTGGTTCCAATTTTTAAGTTTTCCAGATTTGATTTTATGAAAAAAGGTGGTCTTTTTGCTAAAAGGTGACAAAGCAAAGAAAGTAGTGGAACGAACCGCCAAGCAAACAATAGAAACCACATTTCATTTCATTAAAATATTGTTTGTCATTCTTGTCATTTACATTTCAGTTGTAACATTGCTTGGATATATTGCTACAGGCATTGATTTTTTAACAAATATTGCAACATTAAGTGTCGGTGGTTTCTGGGGATTTTTTTTCGGTTATTTCGGTTGGAAATTAGCTATAATCCTTGAAGACTATGTAAAAAACATTAAAAATAAAATCGAATAGCACTATGGATTAAGACAAATGCTGAATAATGTATGCCATTTTGCCGAACAATTTATAAATCAAAAAAAGGATTGAAAAAATGATGAAAAAAATCCGTGTAATGATAGGGTACCTCATTGGTTCAATCATCACATTTCTTGGTGCATTATTTATGATGATGGTATCGATAACCTATCAATTGATATGTATGATAATATTGCTCACAGGCATGTCTATCATATCAGTAGTGCAAGAATACGACCGCACTTAACCAGTTTTATTCATTATTTTATTGTATTCGTCGACATAGCCTTTGCTGACAAATAATCCACAATAACATTCATCTTCATCTTCAATACGCTTTTTAGAACCAACATAATAACCGTAAGGTCTACAAGGACATACATTCTCAGCAGTATGCTCTGGTTTACATGGGCAATAATACTTTCCATGATTCTCCTTATTCCATGTCAACGCAGAAATAATACCATCTCTTGTAGCAACATCTGGATTAAGAAACCATCCTTTCGAATTAGCAATCTTTTCCATTACTTCTAATGTTTTATTCCATTCATCCTGATTCACTAACCCACGCTGTGCAAGAAACCGAATACTATCCACACGTTTTTTCTCATCTGATGGACAGCCAACAAGCCGTTGTATCTCTTCGCCATCACGATATAAAACAAGTAAGGGAATAGATGAAATATTCGCTTTTTCAGCAAGATGCTTTTCTTCATCAACATTCACTTTTAAAAAAGTAACTTTTCCCTCCATTTGCTTTGCAACATTTTCAATAGAAGGCAATAAATCATAACATGGCATACACCATTCACCATAATAATCCACGATAGTTACTCCATCATTAATATCATCGGAAGAATGGGCATGTGAAATGACAGAAGGATTACGTCCTTCTAAAACCTTTATTTTTTTCTCCATTTTTTCTAGTTCGATATGTAATGGGTAAATGAAGTCACGGTAAATCCCAGTTACAACAGGTTTTTGCTTCTCATCGAATTTTTCCAGATACTCTTCAAATTTCATAGAAAATGAGAATATAGTTTTTATTATAATAACCTGTGGATGTATTCTAAATTGCAAGATTATTTATATACTTGGATATTGATATATAATAAGATATGTTTAGCGAAAAATTTATCCGAGGGATGAGCACAATCATATTCGAAGATGGAGATAAATATGGGATTTGAGTATAAAAGTGCAAATTGGAGGTTTATAGACCTTCCGAGAAAGTTAGAGGATACGCTAAATTGCAATATTACAAAAATGAATGAAGATAAAGTTTCGATGGATTGTACATTCAAAGGGTTTTGGAATGCAAAATCTAAATGTAGAATAGACATCGAACATAATAAAAATAAAACAAAAGTTATTTTAACAGAGTTAAAAGAGAATCAGGGCACATCGGTAACTAACATGGTTGAACATCTTGCGACAATGACAAAACATCAATTTTTGCATGAAACTCCTGCGGAAAAAATCGAATGGATTGAACATTACGAGATGAGAGGCGAGTCATTTGATAAAGTAGAGATGTTATGGGATGATGAACGATTCAGTAATCCAAAATGGAGACCATTGAAATCAAAAGATTACAGATAATGAGAGATGAGTAATGAAACATCTAAATAATTTATGATTCCATCTGGTACGATATCTTCAGGAATCCAACTAACAGCACCTTTTTTTAGATAATCTTCAATGAGTTCACTTACATCCAAATAATTTATGATTCCATCTTCATTGAAATCCCATGGTGGAAATGATTCATTTGAGGTAACATATCCATTTAAAACGGTGAGGTTTACATATTCTGTTTCGTTGGTAACGCCGACATTGGTTAGTGTGATGTTGCTTTCTCCTGTTTTGTTTTTTATTTTCATTTGTAATGTTATAGCGATTTTTTCTTCAGTTGTATTTCCTTGTCCAATGATAAGATTGTATATGTATTCGATGGTTCCGTTAACGTTATCGATGCTGCTGTTATGTGGATATGTTTGGTATTCGTTGAAGAGATTTCCTTCTGATATATTAATGCATTCTAAGAGTGATGCATTGAATGAAACTCCGAATTCAAATGCTTTTATTGGTTGGGAGGGATAGATTTTTACAGCCATGTCAAATACATCATTTGGTTGAAAGTAGCCATCATGTGGTCTGACTGTTACATAAGTGGCTTGTAAGGTAGGAGCGATAAAAAAGAGTATTGAGAAGAACAGGATTATCTTGTTCATACTATTGAAATCTGAAAACACTATTTAAATATTAATATTTTTTTCAATACATAAGATTTAAATATTAATATACAATTCCCGTTATGAGTTGGTTTAATTGGAAGAAGCATTAATGAAAACAGGCATGGACCATAAACAAGCGAGAGTTTTATCATACTTATTTGAACGGGAGAATCAAAAAGTACAAAGTCGAGAAATAGAAAGAAATAAAGATTTACGGCAACCAGAAGTAAGTATTGCTATCACATCATTAATCAAAAAAGGATGGGTAAAACGAGAGAAACAAAAGGTTGAAGGGAAAGGTAGACCATTATATTTATACAAATTATCTAATGACAAACAAGAGATTATTGATGAACTGATAGAAAATATTGATGATAAAATGGAAACGCAGAAAAAAATAAAAGATGAATTACTGAAGATTAAGGAGTGCTGCTAAAAATGAAATTTAAAAATAAACTTTCTTCAAAACCAAAACAAAAAACAAATGTAAAAGAAGAAGCAAAATCGTTAGTCAATGATTTAGATGCTGTGAAACGAGCAATTGAAACATGTTTGGAATGGGAACGTGAGAACAATATTCAATTAATACATCCTAAAGGAAAAAATGCATTCTCTGGAATATATAAAAAGAAAGAATCAAAGAATAAGGTTCGCAGATTAATCGATGAAAGCATAGATGAAAAATTAGCTCCAGTGTTGAAAGACCAACGAGATATGATAAAAGGTCAAAAGGATATAAAGAAAATTGCTGACACTATTGTAGATGAATATAAAGCATTAAACAATAAACTTGATAGTTTAATGTCCAGTCAAGCATATCAGGAAAAAAAACCAAAAAAAAACCCCAAAAAAAATAAAAAGAGAAAAAACAACAATGAGATAAAGATGTATGACCCTTCCGAGTAAAATGAGGGATGCCCTGTCAATCAATCACAAGAAGATAATAAAAAAGAATCATATATTGAAACATTGAAAACAAAATCGAATAAAATAGCAATATGTGGTTTTTTCATTATAGTTGGAATGCTTTCTCTCTGGTTAATTGATGTTTCAGTTTCAGCGATTATATCGGGTGGTATTCTATTCAATGGTTTCAAATTTTCAAATCCAACTGTTTCTTATCATCTTGGATTATATTTGAATGTATTTGTTATATTCATCTTGTTCCTTATCACGGTTCATTCGGTGGTGAAAGATGGAAATTAAGCGTATTTCATTTTTCTTAATATTACTTTTACTCGCTCCATCAGTTCATGGATTAACTGCAACGATTGATGAAAACATTGATATTATCGCAGGTGATTCAAAAACAATCAATATCACATTTAATGCAGAGAAGAAAACAACGATTTCATTAAATAGCAATGTTTTACCTTCATCAGAAGGATTTTATATCACTTTTTCAGAGAATGATGTTACTTTTAAAGGTAATAAAATAATACAATCAACTATAAATACTTCACCTGCATTAATGCCGGATGACTATCAGATAATAATCGAATACTCATATCAAGAAAAAGAAACATCGAAAAGTGGGAGCGGAACAGTTATCATTTCAGATGATGAAAAGTCAGATTCTTCAGATGAAGAAACGGAAGGAGGAAAAAATGGGGAAGGCAACGGAGGAAATGAAGGAGAAGATGAGGTAGAGGAAGATGAAGAGGATGATGAACAGAAAGAAGGGGAGATTAATGGAAAAAATGATGATTTCATCCCAGTCATGATTTATTTCATCCCTGCTGTCATCATCCTTCTTCTTATCATCCTCTATTTCATCATTAAAAGAAAGAAACATCAGGAATAAAAAGGGTTCGAATCCCAACTGATGCATACCCCATCAGAATGATGGGATAAAAAAATCGGAGGAAAAAATCATGGAAGACATGAATAAAATAGAAGAGTTCCTTTCACAGAAAGAAGGAACTAAAAAACGAATGAAAGTAGGCAGGAAAGCAATCTATGGATTTATGGTCGTACTTCTCGCAGTTTCCATTGCCGGTGCAGGTTTATTAACCTTGTATGGGGAAGTACAAGTCACTGCAGATGTTAAACAATCGGTTGTCATTAGTGACGATGGTGCAACATGGGATAACTACAATGAACCAATTGAACGCAACATCGGTGAAGTAGTCCACTGCACAGATTATGTTTACAAATCCTGGATAAAGAACAGAGCATGTTCAGAAGCAGAGATAACCATTGAAGATGAATGGATTTCACATCCCGGTGGGCCAGAAGGATTTGACATAACACATTATGTCTTAGGAGACAAACAAACCCTCAATTTCTATCATAAAGACTCAACAACATGGGAATTTATTGGTGAAAAAATCGCAACGTTAACATTTGATACCTGTTCACCTGATTTTGATTTCAGATTAGAGGTAGAAGGTGCAGAACCAGATACAGATTATAGTCTTGTTTATTATATGGACCAACAAGACCGTATGGAAAACTGGGGTGGAGACCCATTACATGTTATTTATACATTCACCACAGATACAGATGGAAACCATATCGAAGATGATGGATTACTTAAGGTTCCAACTATGCCCTATTCAGTTGATTGGAATGCTGGACCAGAAGCAGATTATGGGGATTCCAACAACGGATACGATGATTATGAGCATATTCGAGGTGCAAAACTCTGGATTATCCCCTCATCAGATGTAGATGGAATCAGAAACAATGAAGTATGGAATCCAGAAACATATCTCTATGAAGATGATTTAATCCTTTACATCGATTGTGAGAATGTAGAGAACCCTGCATGGCTACCAAATGTATATCCATTATTCCACACGACAACATTACAACCTGAGAGAACCTACTGTTGGATTTCTTGCTATCACACCGTTATTAACATCATGCCTGGAAACTATGCGTTCAACTCAAAAGTTATTCCTGAATTAGAGGAATAATCTTCTTTCTTTTTCTTTCGTGTCATTTATTTAAGTATTTATGACACTATATTTTAAATATCACTATGTAAATCAGACGGATAATGTATGACACAAAACAAATGTCAATCCGTATTAACCGACGCCAATACGAATTGCTCAGAAAGAAACGGAAAAAAATTGGTTGCACAATGTCATCAATAATCCGTTTGGCATTGGAAGAATTCCTTGGATTAGAGGAATAATCTTTCTTTTTCTTTTTTTTATTTTCTCTAAGCAAATCCAAAACCTTAAATCATAAACATTTTATTGTAAATAGTAAAACTTATATTTCAAAATTAAATTTGGAAATATAAAGAATTGGAGGATTTGCAAAAATGGTAAGTTTATCATCGAAGAAAGAGAGAAATGAGAGAATATTGAATTTAAGCCAGATGGATGCTGCAACATGTCGTGAACTCAAAGGGGTAACTAATGAACACGGCGAATGCCTTATCAATGAAGAAGAGCGAGAAGATGGTACATTACACATTAAGCCAATGCGTTACAAATCAACATTGCAACGTCGTATGGAGTAAATGCTAATGAATAAATCACTGTTGGTACTGCTTTTATCTTTGATATTTTTCGCTCAAATTGTGCATGCCGCTCCACCTGCTATCTCTGATATAAATCCTGCTGATGGGACAGAAAACATCTCTATTGAGGGAGTTCAATTAACATTTAATGTGACTGATGAAGATGGGGATTTATCACATATAAAAGTAGAGTCAAATAAGACAGGAACATGGGATACTCTTTTTGAAAGTGGCACAGGGGGGAACTGGTCAGGTTACTGTACTATGAATGACCTTGAGTATGGCAGTACATATTATTGGCGTATACGAGCAAGAGATGATGCAGGAAATTGGACGAATACAACCAGTCTTTCATTTATCACAGAATTAAATGAAACGGAAGAAGATGATGAGGACGATGAGGAAGATGCAGATATAGAAATTGTTCCTTCAGAACCACAATCAGGAAAAACAATCCTTTTTCTGGCAGATACAACTCAATCAGGATATGTTTATTGTTATGAAACAGAGAATGTATATCCATTTACTATGGAAAATGGAATGGGGAGCATTTCATTGAAAAATGAATATGGATTAGCCAGAGTGACTATTTTAGGATATGGTTCTCTTGATTTTGAGATTCAATCATCATTTGAAGGAAACATAGTAATTGATGCACCATCAAACATCCAAGTTGATAATGTGATTCCTATCAGAGTAATATCGAATGGTGAACTTATTTCAGCAGATTTACATATTGAAACACCATCGGGAAAAACTGTGGAAAGAACGATAAACAATGAAACATTTGATTACGAAGTCACCGAAGTTGGAGAGTATATTGTCACTGCAGAAGCATATAATACTGAACAGAATAAAACGATTTATGTTGAACCAAAACCGTTAAACATTCAAATTTCAGATGGTGAGATTATTGCAGGTAAAGAGATGGAAGTGAGAGTGAATGATGGATGCACGGTCACATTTACAAAAGAAGAAGCATCATGGACATATGAGTCAGATGATGCAGGATATGTTTATTTTACTCCACCTTGGTCTGGAAGATATAAATTAACTGCTGAATCAGATGGTCAACATGGTTCAAAATATTTCACGGCAATTGATGAACTAACAATTTCAATTAAAAATGAAGAAGGATTACCTGTAAGCAAAGTCAGTAAAGAAAACGTATACATGATTCAGGTGACTAATATTGGTGGTGAACCAGTTAACATAGACAGTGTTGATTTATATGCAGATGGAATGTATCTTAAACAACTCAATCTTGTAGCAGGTTCAACATTATGGAAACCAGAAACAGATGCAACATCATACACGATTGAATATCAACCTGATGATAATAATTATCTGCCTTCAAGTATATCGTTATCTGGAGAAGGAACAGTTTCAGAGGAAGGAATAAACACAGTATATCTCGGGATTCTTATCGCCATCATATTAATAGGTGGAGCAATCTATTATGCCTATACGCAAGGATGGATAAACCCTGAAATATTCTCATCATTGAAAGATATATTACCTGTTGAAAAAGAATCATCAGAAATGGATGATATATTATGATGGTAAGAGAATTTGAAGAAAAATGTATTGAAAACGGAGGAGTATTTCTCAATCCTATTTGTTTTGTGACTAAGGAGGAAATTATATGAAAATATTTTGCAGAGACGAAAATGAAAAGAATAATTTAAAACAAAAATACCCAGATGTAGATGCCCAATTTGAACTCATACCAGAAGGAAGGGAGTTTAGCGGTCCATTAATCTGTGATGATGATGAACCATTAGATACGTGTCTTGTTGGAGAACATCACATTAAAGAAATATTCAAAAATTAAAACTGTATACCATTTGTACAGTTTTTATTTATATCTAAAAGCCATAGTATTATTCAGATACCATGAATTCGAAATACTATGCCTTATTTTTTTCGTTACTGTTATTGTTAGCAGTAATACCGTTTCAAAATGTTGTTAAAGCAGATGATAGCGTAGATGTTGATGAACCTGTTTTTTCACCGATGAGTAATGATTGGTGGAATGAGAATTGGTCGTATTGCAAGGAGATAACAATCAATCATTCTCAGGTTGAAGGGAATCTTGTTAATTTCCCTGTTTGTGTTAGTATCACGGATGCGGATTTAAGAGATGATGCTCAGTCTGATGGAGATGATATTGTTTTTGTTTCATCTGATAATAATACAAAATATAATCATGAAATGGAGTTTTTTGATAGTTCATCTGGTGAGTTGGTCGCTTGGGTTAATGTTTCTTCTCTTTCATCAATGGTAGATACAGTTATTTGGATGTATTACGGGAATCCTAATTGTATTAATCAAGAAAATCCTACTGATGTTTGGGATGAGAATTTTATTGCAGTTTACCACATGAGTGACCCTTCATCAGGAATCACAGACTCGACGAGTAATGCATTCGATAGTATTGCATCATCAGGCGTAGATGCTGATGATTATGGACAAACAGGTATTGCTGCATCTGCAGTGAAATATGATGGGACGGGTCATGATGATAATGATGAACATCATCAATTACCAGATGATTTGTTAACAAATAGTGAATGGGAGGAAGAATATACATTAGAAGCATGGACAAATGTAGATAGTTACAGTACAACAGATACACATGCAATTGTATCTATGCAAGAAACCTCAAGAACAGAATTACAGGTATTAAGAGATACAAATTCAAATGGCAAATCAGATGGTTCACAATTTACTATGAGACATTCATCAGGAACAGAATATACAGCAAGTACTTTTGAATTAGAGCAAAGCACATGGTATTATATTGTTGGTAAAAACGATGGAACTTATGGTCATTTATTAACCAATGGAGGCGATAAGCAAAGTTTTTTACATGATGGTTTAACAACAAGTAATGGTAATGCTATAGGTTCAAGAGATAATGGAGATAATGGGAATAACGGCGGTTCTATTGATGAAGTAAGAATCAGCAAAATTGATAGACCTGACAACTGGATAGCAACCACATATAATACAATGAACAATGCTACAGATGGTTTTTTCAATGTGGGTGACGAACAAACACAAGGCAACCAATTCACCGCCTGGCAATATAATCGTTCTATACTCTTTAACAGTTCACAAATACCAAGCAACCTTATCAATTTCCCAGTTTGTATCAATATCACCGACAATCATTTGAAAGATAATGCTCAATCTGATGGTGACGATATCCTATTCACAATGGATAATATATCTAAATTAAATCATGAAATAGAACTCTATAACTCAACCACTGGAAAATTAGTCGTTTGGATAAATGTTACTGAATTGAGTGGAAATGAAGATACCGTCATTTACATGTACTATGGAAATTCAACCTGCAGCAACCAGGAAAACATATATGATACATGGAATGAAAAATACGAAGCAGTCTGGCACTTTGGTGGGGAGAGCAGTACGATTTACAACAGTGCAAAACCAAAATGGAATGGAACATGCATTGATTTTGATGGGGATGAAAAGGTAGCAAGTTACAATGATATTGGGTATGCTTTTCATCTTGATGGTGATGATTTAGTACGAATGCCAAAAGAAGTGAATGTGGCTGAAGGAACGGTTGATTTTCTTTTTTATTTGCCTGATGAAGATAATCAGTATGGACGAAGAATGTGGAGTAAGAACTCGGGAGGTACCAATTCTGGCGATTTCATTATTCAATTCAATAGGGATGGAAATAATAAAATAAGATGGTTTCAGCAAGATAGTAATTCCGATGAAGTATTATCAGACTCAGCAGTTTCAGAGGAAGAATGGCATCATTCCGCTATGCATTTTGAAGGAACTATGGAAGCATTTTTAGATGGTGTGTGGCAAGCAGATACGGATTCTTGTGCAGCAGGGATAGAAAGAGATACCGAATACCTTCATTTTGGTGGGAGTGATGGCGATGGAAGTAACAGATTTAATGTGACGTTGGATGAATGCAGAATAACGAATACATACCTTTCAGATGATTGGATACGAACTACGTTTAATAATATCGAAAACGCATCAGATGGTGAATTTTTTTCATTAGAGCCATCAGGCCCAACCAACACAGCACCAAACACTCCAACCTCACCAGAGTGTCAGAATGCAACATGGTCACAAACAAATCATATTCTTGACCATACTCCTTATTTTGATTGGTCTTTCAGCGATAATGATGTGAATGACACTCAGCATGGTTTTCAGATTCAAGTCGGTTCGGATGCTGATTGGTCTGTTGTTGAAATGTGGAATTACAATAGTGATTCTTCAGATGAATTTGTGGTGTATAATGGAACTTCTTTAGTTGATGGTGAAACGTATTATTGGCGTGTGAGAGTGAAAGATAATGATAGTGTTTGGAGTGATTATACAAGCAATCAGCAATTCAGAATGAATTCAGTTCCAACTGCACCAATGCTTTCTTCTCCATCTAATAATGCAAATAATCTTCCATATCAACCTGATACCATTGAACTTTCTTGGTCTGCATCTTCTGATGCAGAAGATAGTGGTTCTTTGAATTATTGGTGGCAGTATTGTCGTTTCCCTGATTTTTCGTGTTCTTATACGAATGAAAAAGATGGTGATGAGGGATGGGGAACAGGAAATATGAATGTCACTATTCCACAAACCACTCAATTATATGAGCAAACTGATTATTATTGGCGTGTCCGTGCATATGATGGTTTGGAATATGGTCCTTGGTCAACAGCATGGTCATTTGAGACTGATGAAATCATTGAGTTAACTGACCTTTCCATTTCTGATGGTGCTACTGATGTTTCCACTTCGTTATCTGAATGGAGTATTAACATCACGCATGATGATGGAAATCCATTTGATTGGTGGATTAACACCACTCCTGATATTGGTAATGCAAGTGGTTACGGGGAATCTGATGGCATTAAATCTTGTGTTTTATCTGGTCTTCAGCCGAGTACCACGTATGAAGTGAATGTAGTGGTGATTGGGTCTTCAAGAAATGAAACATATACATTTACTACGGCTTCTGGTTCTTCCGATAAGATTTGGGTGACTCTTGACCCGCAGACCACAGCGAATATCACAGTGAATAAATCAAGTTGGAATCCATCAGTGAACATCGGTGAGAATGAATCAACGGGTTTGTCGTTTTTTAATCTTGATAATAGTGGTAATGTGCAAGTGGATGTATCAGTGAATGCTTCGGATACCATGAATTGGTCTATTGCAATGTCTCCTTCTCATAATCAGTTCAATCTGAGTTATAACACAGGTTCTGGTTGGAATTTATTGGATACGATTGCTTCATCTTTTGCAAGTAATCTTGCATATGATGAAGATGTTGATTTCGGTTTGCAGTTATTTATGCCGACGAGTTCATCGACGAATAGTAACCAACAGTCAACGATTACGTTCACTGCGATTATGGATTAGGTGACTGACTGTCTTATAAAAGGGATAAAATGTATGAAAACGGACTACCTGTTTATCAGGAAAAACATTATTTTTTTCCAAGAACGATAGAATTTGTAGATGGTAATGGTAAAACCGTTCAATTGGTATCAACAAAAGAATTTGGAAAGAAAGTGGAAAAAGAAACAGGTAAAAGCATTTATGAATGGTTCAGAGATGCCCATTATTTACCAGAACTTGGAAGGAAAATATTTGGTAATGATAATATAAAAGATATGCGGCTTATCAATTCGATAGAGAAAACCGAAGACTTTTTTTTAAGCCATAAAGGCAAACAGGCGAGAACACATAATGATTGCCCAGTTGAAATAACGGATGAACTCATTTTTCTTGATGAAGACACAAATTGTGCTAAAACAAAAATGAAAGTGAAATATCTGCAGGATTGCGATAATCATAAAAAAGGCGAAATTAGTTTTTTTCCATATTCTGATTGTTCAATAAAAGTAAAAGAAAAAAATGAATATATCTGCACTAATGATGAGCAATTTTTACTTTGTTCAATTCCAACAAATTCTGATGGGAGATGTCCTTCAGATAAAAATAAATGCAATGCAAAAATCAAAAAAATTAAATTTGATTAAGAATAAAGAGAAGAGATGTATACCATTTGTAAAACAATTTTATATATCTAATTTTGATATTAAGAAATGATACACTTGTTACCATATCCTTTGGTGTTACTGGCTTACTCTTTTATCGGCTCTGGATTAAAATATGTAGATGAAGCATTTGACAGTGACACATTCAATAAAAAAATATCAATCGTTGTTGCTTTCCTAACTGCAATTTTATTCCTCATCCTTGTTTTATTTGATATGTTCTCCGCAACTATTCTATTAGCAATTGTTGCAGGAGTAATAATCAAAGGAAAAATAGACAACATTTCATTTATACTTGGCGTGGTCGTCATTATTATGGGAATATTGCTTTGTCATTTTTTGATACATCCCATTCAGATTCTTTTCATCCCTTTTTTGTTTTTTACTGCTGCAGGGGTTCTTGATGAAACAGGGAATGATATTGTTGATGCCTCCCATAAGAAACATTCAGTTGCTCATTATTTTTTCAGCAGACGATATTTATTGAAAGTAGCTGTATTGTACACAGTATTACTTGGGGTGATACCATGGTATTATTTAATTGCAACTATTCTTTTTGATGAATTGTATATCATAATAGGAATAATCAGTAATTCTAAATTAAAATGACGTATACCATTTGTACAGTTTTTATTTATATTTAAAAAGTATAAGTATTATTTAGATACCATGAATTCGAAATACTATGCCTTATTTTTTTCGTTACTATTAGTCTTAATAATAATTCCATTACAAAAAGAGGAAGTTAAAGCAGATGATAGCGTAGATGTTGATGAATCTGTTTTTTTTCCTATGAGTGATTGGTGGAATGAGAATTGGTCGTATTGCAAGGAGATAACAATCAATTATTCTCAGGTTGAAGGGAATCTTGTTAATTTCCCTGTTTGTATTAACATCACTGATACCGACCTTCGTGACCATGCACAATCAGATGGTGACGACATTGCGTTTATATCCGCAGATAACTCCACACAATATCATCATGAAATAGAATTGTATGATAATACTAATGGTGAACTTGTTGCTTGGGTGAATGTTACATCTCTTGCTCATGATGTTGATACAAGTATTTATATGTATTATGGAAATGATGCTGCTAGTAATCAAGAGAATATTACAGGTGTTTGGGATACTAATTATATACAGATTTTACATTTATCTAATGATTTTTTAGATAGTACTAGCAATAATAATGATGCGACTAATCAAGGTTCAACGAATATAGAGGGGAAGGTTGGTGATTGTCAAAGTTTTGATGGTTCAAATGATTATATTGATAGTAATATTTATCAACCAACAAGTTATCATACAGTCGAGGTTTTGTATAAAGTTGATGCTTTTGACACTGGTTATGACCAAACTATCTTTGGTGTAGTTGGTGATGCCAGTCATGATTATATATCCTATACCTTAGTTATTCGTAGCAATGGAACAACACATGATTTTTTAACTTATGATACTACGGAGGTACATGATGTTTGCGGCATTAATGCTGAATCATATAATAGCGATGCAGGAAATTGGAGATTTTTAACGGCTACATACGATGAAGGACATATATATACAACAAATATAGATGGGGTTAAAACAACTGTTGATGATAGTGATTATTATTTAAATAGTTTTGACCATATGCCCTTTGGTGCAAGATATAGAGAAAAACAGAATGATTTTGGTAATTTTTTAAAAGGTGCTATTGATGAAATAAGATTTAGTAATATTGTTCGTAGCGATTCATGGATTTCTACTTCATATAACACAATGAACAATGCTACAGATAGTGGTTTTTTCACTATGGGTGACGAACAAACGCAGGGAAGCCAGACTACAGTGAGCATCACAGTGAATAAATCAAGTTGGAATCCATCAGTGAACATCGGTGAGAATGAATCAACGGGTTTGTCGTTTTTTAATCTTGATAATAGTGGTAATGTGCAAGTGGATGTATCAGTGAATGCTTCGGATACCATGAATTGGTCTATTGCAATGTCTCCTTCTCATAATCAGTTCAATCTGAGTTATAACACAGGTTCTGGTTGGAATTTATTGGATACGATTGCTTCATCTTTTGCAAGTAATCTTGCATATGATGAAGATGTTGATTTCGGTTTGCAGTTATTTATGCCAACGAGTTCATCAACAAATAGTAACCAACAGTCAACGATTACGTTCACTGCGACTGTGGATTAATTCTGTATACCAATTCGTCATATCTTTTAAATACCAATGAACTGTTTATTTGACTATGAAAAAAATTAGTGCCATATTAGCAATTATGCTTATTTTAACTACTCTTCCGGTTTTTTCAGAAGAAATATATGAAACATCTGCGGAGGTACCAACAGATTTCATTGCAGAGACCGCTGGATTAAACATTAACTTATCTTGGAATAAAACAGCAACATATTCATACATAAGATATTCAACAACAGCATATCCAACAGATAGAACTGAAGGAGTTTTTTTGTATAATGAAACAGCAAATAATATTACTGCGGAATTTTCTGAGAATACCACATATTATTTTTCGATATGGGGCTATAATTCCACAGGTTTTTCAACAACATATGGAACTGCAACAAATACAACGGAGCAAAGTATAATTCCAGAAAACATCATTTTTCCTGATGCTCATTCAGGTGATTATCAATTAGTGCCTGATTTAGAGATGAACACTACAACTAACTTACATACAATTTGTTTAGAATCTGATGAGTATGGATGGAGCGACGACCCGATGAATAGTGGAACCAGTGGATATGTTGATGTTTATGTGAATGGAACAATGGTGTTATCCGATGTAACGTTATCGGGTGGACTTGGGCCAGTATGCCATTCTTTTCCGGCTAATGAAGGGGAAAACATCACAACAGATTACACTGCAGGAAGTGCCCCTTCAGGAAATTATTATTCTATCAATGCCCCAAACGGCTCTCAAATCGCTGAGGATGGGGCTGGAAGCACAGTGCCAACTGGTATATCATGCAATGCATCAGAGAGCAGTATGAAAAGTTTTTCTCATGTTGATTGCCTCGATGATTGGAGAGATTACAATACAATGAATCCAAAGAATGATACAACTGAAACAATGATATATAATCTGTCCTCTTCATCAAGTGACATTTACTCTTTTGAAGATGTTGAGTTAGAAGGAACATTGCATAATATAACTATTCATGCAATATGTAAATCCGTAGGTGAACCTCAAACAATGGATATAACACCTTGGGTTACAGTATCATTTGATGGATTCACACATTCGCCTTTTATTATTGGTAATTCAAGTTTCAAAGATTATGCAGTTACATTAGACCAATGGTATCCTGATAGTAGGGGCCCCCCTGAATCGATTACATGGGATGTAGTAAATGATTTAGATGTTGAAATCAGCCATAGTTCTTCATCAACAGGAATATTACAATGTACTATGTTATATGTGGAAATCAATTATAGTCCATTACCTGAGGAACCAGAGTGGGAAAACATACACAAGATGCATTATCCACAGTTACCAGACCCAAATGGATGGGATGTTTCCTTTGCAGATTACGACGTTACCCCAGTTGAACCTGAAAGCAGATATGTTGGGGATGATTGGAATTGTTCATTTACTGGAAATGTTACAGATATTCATTTTTGGTTTTCATGGCTGGATGACATGAACACAACAATTGGAGATATAAATATCTCAATATGGTCAGATAATCCAAGCGGACCAGATGGACATTCCATTCCCGAAACGATGCTTTGGCAAAAAACAGTTACTGATTCAGAATATGAGATAATCGGTCCACATCCTGGATTACAAGGATGGTATTGGTCAGAAGGCGAAATCATACCAGATATGCAACTGGAATATTATCGTTTGGATATTTGGGATATAACAGAACCATTTTATCAAGAAGAAGGAACAATATATTGGTTAATCATTGATATGCCCGAATATGAAGGAGGAGCAACATACATTGGATGGAAAACATCAGTAGACCATTGGAATGATGCAGCAGTTTATGGAGATGGTTTTAATTGGACGAATATTACAGACCCAGTAGAGTCACCAATGCCGATGGATTTATCATTTGTCATCGGTGGAATGGAAGAAGTAACATATCAAGTCAATAAAACATATAATTCATCTACTCCTGATTGGCAAGTTACACGATGGGATACTATCCAAGATGCAGTAATGAATTGTTCTAATTCAAATAAAAAATATGTCATTGAAGTGGATAATGGAACATATTATGAAAATTTAATTATCGACATTCCTTCAGATTTTCATTCCTTACAACTAATTGGATATGATAAACCAAAGATAATATCTAACTTTTCTACTGCAATTAAAAATTATAAAAATAATCTTTTCGTTTCAAATTTTAATATAACAAGTAAAAATTATGCAATACAATCTTATGCAGATAATGTAAGAGTAACTGATTGTAGAATATCAGCAGAGGGAACTGCAATAAGTGGTGTTGATGAAATAGCATATTGCTCTATTTTCGGTGAAGACCAAGGAGCCGGTACATTAGATGCAGGAATTTTAGTCAAATCAAATTCCAACATACATCATAATGAAATATATCATGAGGACATTGGGATAAGATTACATGGAGTGGAGGATACGATTATTTACAAAAATAACATATCTGCGAGTCATGTAATACATTTGCAATATACAACAGAGAACAACACAATATATAATAATAATTTTTATGGTTCAATCGCATTTCAATCATTTTCAGGAACAAACAAATGGAATAGTTCTTACCCAGAGGGTGGAAATCATTGGGAGCAGGGTCCACAGTCACATGCCACTCAAGACATGTATTGCGGTCCAAATCAAAACATTTCTCTTTTTTCTGATTTAATATGCGATAACACCTCTGGTGGTTTTGATGCATTTATAATAGATTCGAATAACACCGATTTTTATCCTTATTTATCAGAAGTAAAAGACCAATCGGAAATAATATATCCTCCTCAAATCGAAGTGAAAACAAATAATAAAACAGCAATAACTGTGCAGATAGACCAAGGAGAAAACTCAACCCATTCATATGTTATGTATTCAAATAGTTCATATCCAACAACAAGAAATGAAGGAATATTGGCATACAATGGAACAAATGATTATTTCACTATTAATTCACTTGATGAGAATACAACGTATTATTTTACTGCATGGGGATACAATCAATATATCAATACATATTCAGATTTAAACAATAAAGGTCAGAACACAACATATTCCCGATTCTTCCCTTCAGAATTAATAGCAACAAATCCATCGAACAACTCTCAATATGTTGTTCCCTCAAAATTCACGTTTAACATCACAGTCATAGATAAGGATAATGAATCAGTTACAATATCAATATACTGGATGAATAATACATTAATCAATACTTCAACGATTGGAACACCATTCTCAGAACATTGCTACATGGAAACTCAAATAATGCAACTTGAACATGAAACAACATATAATTGGTATGTAACAATCAATGATGGCATGTCAACTCTTAATGAATCATTTACATTTGAAACATCAAGAAATTATGATTTAAATGGTGATGGCACAGTTAATTATCTTGACATATCGATAGTAGTTTCAAGTTATCTTCAATCAGTAAATCCACCAGGTTCAGAAGCAGCAGACATCAATGATGACGGGATAGTGAACTATCTTGATGTTTCAATGCTTGTGAGCAACTATCTGACATCATATTGAGATTTATGAAAATTAAAGACAAAAAAACAAATAAAACATACGACACAGAACAGATACATGAATTTGAAGAAGTAGCCCTTGAATTATATAAAGAAGGAAACCACATCATATATTGCGACCTTGAAACAATAATCGAAGATGACGATGGGACATTATACCTGTTAGATGAATGCGGGAATTACCTGCAATTAAAAAATGAAAGATTTAAAAAGATTTAATAATAAAAAACTAATATTTTATTTTGAGAGATGGGAATGGCTGGACCTTCTTTTTTTCAATAACATTCCCATCCTCCCCCCATCTTAAACAAAAAGTCGTTTTGCACAATACGATAAATAAAACAACTCTGCCGATGCTTTATTAAATGGATTTCTGTTCAAGCGAACAATCTTTTTTTGTATTTTATCAACATCCATGCCTATTAATTTATCGATTTTTTTCACATCCAAAAAAGAAAAAATGAATAAATTCAGCAAATGTTTTTTTTCATCAGATAATTCGGTATTAACTGTTAACAATCGTTCATAGATTTCATCAGATATTCTAAAATCTTTACCAAAGACCTGATTTACATTATAAGTATAATTTCCCCTTAAAACACTTTTTCCTGCTATATCACCACAGATAACACTTGGCAAAATACCTTCTATATATGGTTTAAAATTCTGATTAGCCGCACTCCCTGCAAATAATACATTGCCTTTCTCCCATTCATTACAATGAATTGCTGCCTTTCCTGATTTATTGGAGACAGTAACAGCATTTTTTGTTTGATTACGAATCACATCATTAATAAATACATCAAATAATTTTTCAAGGTCATCAAGAGATGACTCCAGCCCACCAACACCAATATTTGCAGTAGTAGCCGATTTAGGAAAAACATAGGCATATGCAAAAGGTGCAAAATCACCGAAATACATCTGTTCCATATGGGGATGAATCAAATCTAAATTTTCCATTTCCAAACTATATACACATCCAATTTTCCTATCACATCTGAGAAGAGATGCAACAGTAGAGTCAGCACCATCCGCAGCGATAACATATGATGGAAAAATAGAGTGCTCCACACCATCTTTCAACACAATCGCTTCATACACATTCCCCTCAGAATTAACATGCAAATCAACTAATTCAGCATTCATCAGTATCTTCGCACCTGAATCACGGGCATTACGAAGAAGCCATGTATCAAAATCAGCACGTTCAATTGACCACCCATGGAAAAAATGTTGTTTACGGAGAATACTAAAGTCTTTTGTTGAAAAATATAAACCATTGATACGCCATTTTAAAAAACACGAAGGAATTCTGAATGGCAGATAAGGGAGAAGATATGAACCAATACCTTCAGCACAAGGCACAACAGTAAATTCTTCTTGTTTTTCAACTAAAACAGTTGAAAAACCAGATAATGCAGATGAACGTGCTGCACTACTGCCTGCAGGACCGCCGCCAACAACTAAAACATCAACAATCATTGAAAGAGTGAAACAGTAATTTATCTTTAAATCTTTTCAATAAAAAACGTTCACAGCGACTATGGGTAGCATTCATCATACAAAAATTATATACTGTCTTAGATTATTACGTGTT